>JAAFHL010000147.1 GCA_013298365.1 Bacteroidota bacterium
GTGATTGGCATTGACATTTCTCCGCAAATGTTGCAAGTCGGCATTGAAAAAATGAAGGCGAAAAAAATTGACCATATCATTGAAATGCACGTTGGAGATTCCGAAAAATTGAACCTTGCAGACAATTCTATAGATGTGGTAACGGTGGGTTTTGGGGTAAGAAACTTCCAAGATTTGAAAAAAGGTTTGTCTGAAATTTTGCGTGTATTGCGTTCAGGCGGTGCTTTAGCGGTGTTAGAGCCTTCCTCACCTACCTCATTTCCTTTAAAACAACTTTTTCACATTCATTTTAATGTGCTTACACCTTGGGTAGGCAAAATGCTTTCAGGCGATGATTCTGCCTACAAGTACTTGCCTGATTCCGTAGGGGCATTTCCCAATGGACAAGCCTTTTTGGATATTTGCCATGAAGTAGGCTTTCAAAATGGCGTTTACAAGCCCCTTACTTTTGGGACTTGTGCCATGTATATTTTGGAGAAATAGATTTAGACATACTTCTCTAATCCATATCCTGTGAGCCTATTATAATAAAAATGTAAAACACTCAAGCTATCAGAGTGAAGCAAGCTATCGTCTCCTAATTTTAGGGGACGTTTGTCATTATATAAGCCCAAATGTTGAATGCCATGAATAAGAATTTGGGCAGCATTTGTATCTAAATGTGCTGCAAGGCGCACCTGTTTTTGTGCTTCCATGTCTCTCAAACGGCTGATAATACGTTCAATCGCAAGCACCATCGCATTTTGTTGTACCCCACTGTCGTCTTGTGGCAAGCGCAAAAGACTATATAAATCTAATTCTTTATAATTTCTCCTTAATAATTCAAATCCTGCAAATGCCACAATATGACTGGAAAAAACGACATTTTCGGCTTTGAAGCGTTCTGCAATTTTGTTGCCCAACATGCGTGTATATTCAGCGTCTCGTTGTCTATCCTCATTTATTTTTCCTCGAGATTTAAAATAATCTGCGGTATTAATAACTCGTCCCTGATTGTCATAGCTGATGCCATTATTGTCCACAAAATTGCCAAGTATGTCCATAGGTCGCCCAAAGGACAATTCCATTTCCGAACTTTTGGCAAAAAAGTTCCATACAAACTTCAAGATTTTCCAGTTGCTACTGTACTCATCTGCAATGTAAAACTTATCTTGCCCTGCACTATGTAGGTGTTGTTTTATTAAAGATTCGGCTTCAAATACAAAATGATAACAAAGCACCAGAGGCACCACAAAAATCTTGCTATTTGGGTGTTCATCACCTCCCACATAATTCAATCGTTGTGCTTCCATTGCTGTCCCAAGCAAACCCAATTTCAGTTTTTGCTCCAATGCCCCTGAACGAGAACGAGTGCCACCCGGAAAGAAAAGGCTGTGTGTTCCACTTTGAATCGCAACAGTAGAAAAGGTTTTCAACGTTTCATTGTAAACCATGTTTTTTTTGCGCCTATCTACCTTGTACGCACCTAAACGATTCATAAAAGCACCTACTATCCTGTTATTGAATAAGTTAAGCCCTGCACCATAGATAAATGGCGGCAAGCCAATATGGTCTATTGCCCAACCTATCAAGATAGAATCTAAGTTGCTAGAATGGGTAGGTACAAGGATAACCGTTCCTTTTTGAGCCAAAGTACGTATAGAATCTATTTCTCCAGTGATATGTAGTTTGTCCTCAATGTGCTTTGTCGGGTTGAAAAAGCGAGCCATACCTGTGGCTGAAATCGCATTGAGTAGGCGAGAAAATAAAATAGGCAGTACTGTTCGGGCAAATTTGAAGGTAGGAATATGGAAAAAACCTGCAATTTCTTCGCCATATCTCTCTACCACTTCTCGCAATAATTCCATATTGACAATCTCCAAGTTTTTGCCATTACCTTCTTTTTGTTCGTTGCGAATCAGGCGTTTTTTGATAGATTTCCAAAAACTTTTTTCATCGCTTGGGTCTATATTCCACGGTTCTTCCCGCATACGAATAGATTCCATATACATGGTTTTGGCAAGTTGATTCTCTACTGTCATTTTCGCTTCTTCTGTATCTTCCGACACTTTGCGAATCGAACGACGTACAACTTCTTGCACAATATCTTTGCGCTGTTGAGAAATTTTGAGAATTGCCCATTCTTCTATTGGCTGGACAAGTGGATATTTTCTTTTTCTATCAGACATTAGAGCAGTTTAATTTTTGACAAAGTAAGGGTATTTTGGCTAAAAATGCAAATAAGTTATCTAGCTTTTCCGTATATGAAAGGCTAGATTGGATAAATGATGTTAAAATACGTTTAGGTCTTTGCCAAATTGAGTCCTAAAACCCCTATCAAAATCAGCAAAATGCAGCCGATTTTTATGATGTCTATTTCTTCCTTGAAAAAAAGTACACCAATTGTTACCATCATTACGGTTCCTAAGCCCGACCATACTGCATATAATATACCTGTATCCCATTTTTTGAGGGCTATTCCCAAAAAAAAGAAACACAATAAATAGCATATTACAACTGCCATAGAAGGAAGGATTTTGGTAAATCCATTGGAAAATTTGAGCGAGGCTGTCCCTGCTACATCTAAGATAATTGCCACTAAAAGGTATTGCCAGTTCATAATCAGCGATTGATTGGTAGTAAAATCAAAAAAGGGAATTTCTTTATAAAAATGTAGCTACATAAACAGATTTGCAAAGATAGCGGTTTTTAGGGATAAAACAAATTTATTTTAAGGGAAATTTTTTTGCAAATAGCGCATGATTGAAATGATGTTTAGGAATATGCAGGACATTATTTCATACACATTCCTAATAAAACCGAACCTTCACTTTCACTTGCGACTTTTTTCCCTTATCATCTACGCAAGTTATTTGCAAATCGCCCGCATTTGGCGCATAAAAAATAGCATCTCCTGCATTTACGGTTTTATAAAACTGCCCATTGATGTACCAATGTAATTTATTTACGTCAGCACCTGCCGCAGCTTGCAGCAAAATTTGTTGTTCTTGCCCTTTTTCTAAATAATATTCGGTATTTGCAGCAGGCGAAATAATAGTAGCTCCTTCTCCGCTATGATGTGCCGTACATTTGGGGTTGTGTGGAGGCAAATTGCTGTAACCTACATGATTACTTTTCATCCATAGAGATACTTCTGGTGGAAAAACGGCATAAAATTGCTGTTTCCAAGCACTTTGAGGCAGGCATACAGGGCAAAATTGTATGTCTTCGTTTTCAGAAACATAAAATGCTTGGTATAAATTGCAGGTATTTAAAGGCGAAACATTTTTGATATAATAATCATTGATAATATGCGGACATTGTTCGCCATTTGGCAACATGCCTGTCTCTGCACAAACCTTTCTTTGCAAAATTTCATCAGGCTTTGCGAACCATTTTTTGTCAGGATTGTAATCTATTGAATTAAAAATGTCTATCAACAAAGGAACGGAAACCGTTGCCCCTGTCAATTCGGGCGCACCTTCCCCATTCATGTTGCCCATCCATATTCCGACCGTATATTTAGGCGAAAAACCCATGCTCCAAGCATCTCTTTTGCCATATGAAGTTCCTGTTTTCCAAGCAATTTTCGGAATTTTGGAATCCATTACATAACTTTGGGGCAAATCAGGTCTTTCGAGGTCAGCAAGAATATTGCCGATGAGGTACGTAGCCGCAGGAGAGAAAAGATTTTTGGCTTTTTCCGCATTTTTGGGATTAAAAAAGGGCAATAAACTGTTTTCTTTTTCTTGTTTTACATAAGAAACAGGATACATTTTTCCCCCATTGGCAAAAGTGCTATAAAAACGGGTCATTTCTTCCAAAGTTACGCCACAACCCCCCAAAGCAACGGAATAGCCCAATTTATCCCTGCGCTTTTTGATGTCTGAAAACTCCGCTTTTTCCAAAATATCCAAAAAATCATTGTATCCTACCTCACGCAACAGCCATACAGGGGGCAAATTTAAAGAATATGCCAAAGCAGTATGCACCGTTACCATGCCTCTAAACTTCATGTCAAAATTATCGGGCTGATAGCCGCTAAAATTGCTGGGAACATCGGGCAATTTCATCATTGGCGTAACAATTCCTTTATCAAAACCCAAAGCATAAATAATCGGTTTGAGTGCAGAACCAGGTGAGCGCAATGCTGTAATTCCATTTACTTGCCCTTTGTTTGCTTCATCACCAAAATCTGCCGAACCACAGTAAGCTACTACACTATGGGTCTGATTATCAATCACTAAGACAGCCCCATTTGTTATCCCAAAGCCTTTTACCCTTTCTACATGGTTCTTTAATAGGTTCTGTACAACATTTTGTGTCTTAATATTTAAGGTTGTTTTTACCTCATCAGCCTTTTCTTTTGTATGGAGCAAATTACATAATTGTGGAGTCTGCGGTGAAATCTCAAAACGGGCAAAAGGAATCGGCTCTTCCAAAGCTGCTGCTAATATTTTGTCAGAAAACACCTTTTTTTCCTTAAATTTTTGAATCCATTTGTTACGCATTTGCAAAGGTTCTTCATTGTTTTTATCTAAACGCAAAGAATTGGGACGATTAGGAATAACTGCCAACAAAATGGCTTGGGAAAGGCTTAACTTTTCGGGAGAACGATTAAAATAAAGGTAACTTGCGGAATGTACACCCTCAATATTTCCCCCATATGGCAAATAACTGAGATACATTTCGAGGATTTCTGTTTTAGAATAGTGCCATTCATACTGCACAGCCCTAAACATTTCCTTAAATTTGGTAGCGTAAGTTCTACTTGCAGGACTTGACATTCTTGCAAGCTGCATCGTAATCGTAGAAGCCCCAGAAACTCTTTTTGCACTGCCCACATTTTGAAAAAAAGCCCGAAAAACTGCTATGGGATTGATGCCATAATGCCAATAAAACCAAGAATCTTCTTTGTTGATAATGGCTTTGAGCATATCAGGGTGGATTTCCTTCAAAGAAGTCTTGAGTCGCCATTTATCATCGGGGGTAAGGTAGGCACAAAGCAGCGAATTATCTTCTGCACGAATGATTTGTGAATACGTTTTGGTAGCTGGCAAAGGAAAAAGGAGGTCTGTGATTAAGAAAAGGAAGAAAGAAAGAAGGAAGAAGGAAAAGAGTTTTAGTATTTTCTTTTTTTTGGGGGAAGGATTTCGATAGTTAGCAATATTTATGTGACCTATAAACGTAAATAAGGCATTTTTTATTAAATATACTTTGTCTTTCATCATTTTTTCACCCATTTTTATATGTAAAATGCCAAATTTAAAGTTTAATTTATCATATTTAATCATAAAGATGTTGTATTTACAGTTTTAGATGTCATATTTAACGTTGTAGGTGGTATCTTTTATGATAAATGTGTTATATTTATGGTTATATATAGCATATTTTATAAGAAAAATAGTATGTTTAATTTATTGTGGAATCTTATGTTCAAACTTTTTAACAACAAAATACGCTTTTTTGCTATTTACTAATGCTTCTACAAGAGCTTCTCCCTCAAAATTTCGAGGTGGCTTTGTATAATATATACCTTTTGTCGCCTTTGCAACTACTTGTATTTCATCGCCTTCATATAATATATCTCCATCTCTTGTATCTTTTCGCTGTAATTTAAAAGGAATCATATATTTACCTTTTATCCAGATTTTTGTGGGATTGATGACCGCCGCTTGTTTAAGGGTAAAAGTAATGAGATAAATATCTTCGCCCTTTTCATCAGTAGGTTTCCCTCCTTTACCTGTCCAAAGACTATTTTTATACTCAGCACGAGTCATTTCTACCATTGGCGAATCTTGCGCTAATAGAGAAAAAGCTAAAAATAACAATATGTTGAAAATAAGGATTTTATTCATACATTAATCTATCAAAGTTGTTTCTAAAACTTGCAAAGAATGATATTCTCCCACAAAGATAGCAATAAAGTCGTACCTATTCAAAAAAAGGGTACTTTTGCTTTTTCAAATTTATTATTTATGGGGGTACTATCAACTTTCCACTTTTAACTTTCAACTATACAAATGCTCTATCTTGCTTATTTTCTGTTACTTATATACGCTGTCTGTTTGTTAGGCATTATTATCTATTCGGCAGGAGTCTTGCATTTGTTGTGGGGATTTTGGCGAAATAGAAAGGCTTTTCGTCAAACTTTGCCGCCGCTTGCAGGAAATGATGTGCCATTTATCACGATACAACTGCCCATTTACAATGAAAAATATGTAATAGAAAGGCTAATTGATGCGATTGCGGCACAAGATTATCCCTTAAATTGCTTTTGCATACAGATTTTGGACGATTCTCGTGATGAAACCGTGGATATTGTGGCAAAAAAAGTGGCGGAATTAAAGGCAAAAGGCTATGATATAGCGCATGTTAGGCGAGAAATAAGAAAAGGATTTAAAGCAGGTGCTTTGGCAGATGCACCAACCCTGACAGGGTTAAACCCTGTCAGGGTTGGGGACGACTTTCTTGCCATTTTTGATGCAGATTTTGTGCCTCGCCCCGATTTTTTGCGTAAGATGATACCTTATTTGCTTGCAGATGAACGCATTGCGATGGTGCAAACTCGTTGGGAGCATATCAATCGAAATTATTCTTTATTTACGCAAATTCAGGCTTTTCACCTTGATGCACATTTTGCGGTAGAGCAATTTGTACGTTGTAAAGCCAATTATTGTATGAATTTTAATGGGACAGCAGGAATTTGGCGAAAGTCTGCGATTGCAGATGCGGGCGGTTGGCAGGCAGATACAATTACCGAAGATTTGGATTTGAGCTATCGCACTCGGCTAAAAGGCTGGAAATTGCAATATGTGGACGCTGTGGGTGCGCCTGCGGAGTTGCCTATCACGATGGGGGCAATCAAGTCGCAGCAATTTCGTTGGATGAAAGGCGGGGCGGAAGTAGCAAGAAAAATGCTGAAAAATGTATGGCAATCAGATTGGTCTTTTGCTGCAAAATGGCATGGCACACATCATTTATTGGGCAGTTCCATCTTTTTGCTGTCGCTCACTTCGGGCATTTTGAGCGGACCTATCAGCTATTTTGCCAATATTTTCCCCCAAGAATTGAATCCTATTTTGGCGTATTCGCCTTTATTTATGTTTAGTTTTGTAAGTCTGCTCTCTTTTTATTTTACGGCAAGTTATTTGAGAGAAATGTCTGTTATTCAAGCACTTAAAAAAGTCGTTATCACTTTTATTCCTTTTTTAACGGTAATAATGGGTTTGTCTTTGCACAATGCACAGGCTGCTTATTTGGGCTTGCGAGGCAAAAAAAGTCCTTTTATTCGTACCCCTAAATTTAATGTAACAGACAAAAATGATACTTGGAAAAACAATCAATATACGCAGATAAAAATGCCTTTAATAAGCTATTTCGAGGGGATATTAGCCTTATATTTTGGGATTTGGTCGGGCTATTGTATTTATATTCAACAATTTAGCTTACTCCCTTTTCAACTCATGCTTTTTATAGGTTATGCCATTGTTGTTTTTTATACATGGAAGCAAAGAGGCTAAGTTTTTTTCCTTTTTATCAAAATTTTTATATCTTTGCAAAGTATTGATTTTCAACTTCAACTCCGTTCTATTTATTTCATTACCATGCACAAAAAACAATTATTCGCAGCACTTCTTTTTCTTTTGCCCTGCTTTTTACCTGCTCAAATCAATCCTAACAATGTAACGATTGTGAGAGATAGTTTTGGCGTTCCACATATTTATGGGCATACAGATGTGGAAACGATTTATGGTTTTGCTTGGGCGCAAGCCGAAGACGATTTTGAAACGATACAGCACCGTCTCTGTCTTGGCAGAGGAATGATGGGAAAACTCTTAGGAAAAAAAGGAGCAAAAATGGATTATGTACATTATCTCATGCGAGTGGAGGATTTTGTAGATGATAATTATGAAAAACTGATTTCCGCAGAAGGAAAAGCACATTTACAGGCTTTTGCGCAGGGCTTAAATGATTATGCAGCCAAAAATCCGAAGGAAGTCTTGCTAAAAGGCATATTTCCTATCAAGCCGCAAGACTTAGAGAAAGGATATTGTATGACATATTGCTTTATGTTGGGTTTAGACAAGCAATTGAAGCGAGTTTATGGCGGTTTTTTGGATGATAATCCCGATTTTGCCAAGAAAAAAGAAAGTTTCTCCCTGTTAGAAGGCATTTTAGATAAAGAGTTTGTGGGTTCTAATGCCTTTGCTTTTCAAAAAAAGAAAATGCTTGATGCGAAAACGACTTTGGTTTGTAATCCGCATCAGCCGTTGGAAGGATTATTTTCTTTTTATGAAGTGCATTTGGTGAGTGATGAAGGTTTAAACATGTTGGGGGCTGCTTTTCCTGGCACTTATTCGATTTTGATGGGAACAAATGAGCAACTTGGTTGGGCGCACACCACAAATGAATGTGATTTTATTGATATTTATCAACTGACAATCAACTCTTTAAATGAAAATCAATACAAATTTGATGGAAAGTGGGAAAATTTGGAAGTAAGAAAACCTACCTTAAAATTAAAGCTAAAAGGGATTCCTATTTCCAAGAAAAAAGAAGCCTTATGGAGCAAATACGGCGCAACAGTTCGCACAAAAGAAGGCGTTTTTGCGATTCGACTTGCTGCAAATCAAACCATGGGTTTTATTGAAGAATGGTTTCAGATGGACAAAGCACACAATTATGAGGAGTTTATGAAAGTTTTATCTTCACAACGACTTTGTAATCAACATATTGTGTATGCAGATAATCAGGATAATATTTTCTTTTTGAATAATGGGCTTTTCCCAAAAAGAAATCCAAACTATAATTGGAAAGGTGTACTACCTGGCGATACATCTGCGACTCTTTGGACAGAATACTTGCCTATTTCGGATTTGCCTTTTGTCAAAAATCCTGAATCAGGATATTTATTTAATACAAATAATACGTCATTTCATACAACTGACCATGCGGAAAATTTAAAATCAGAACAATTTTTGCATACAATGGGCTTGAAAGAAATTGATAACCCTCGTGGTACAAGGGCGGGTGAGTTATTGGCAAAAACAGATAAAATAGATATGGAAACCATCAAACAAATCAAATATGATACACATTTCCCTGACTCCATTGTATGGACGATTGATTTACAAGGTTTTAAACGCTTAGATGGAAATAAATATCCCGATATTGCTGATGCCATTTCTTTGGTAAAATGTTGGAATCACTGTGGCAATTTGGAAAACAAAGAAGTAACGGTTTTTATGTTAGCATGGGATTATCTCTATTATAATTGGGTTGATAAATATGCTTTAACAGCAGGAACGGTGTTGTCTGAGGCATGTTATGTAGAATCTTTGCGCCATGCGCAAAAGTATTTAATCAAGCATTTTGGTACGATAGAAGTGCCTCTACAAAAGATACAATTTCATATTAGGGGCAAAAAACAACTTGCGATGGACGGCTTGCCCGAACTATTGAGGCAAGGAAAATCTATGCCTTACAAACATGGCATCAGACGCATGACAGTGGGCGAAACCTATATTGCTTTTATTCAATATGGTCAAAATGGGCTTGAATATCAATCCGTTGTGCCGTATGGAACGTCTAATAAGCCTAACAATATTCACTATACCGACCAAATGGAATTGTATGTGGGCAAACAAACCAAGAAAGTCAGCATTTCTAAGGACATCTTTACGGATAAAAAATATAGCAGTTATCAGCCAAAATAGGTATAATGGCTTTCTCATAAAAGATAAAACCACAAAGTTCACAAAGAAAAGCCATCACAAAGAACACAAAATAGTCTTTTTTTCTATACAACTTTGAGTTCTTTGTGCATTCTTTGTGAACTTTGTGGTAAGATTCAACTTTTTTATTCAAGTATTTTTTTTGTGAGAAAGCCATAAAATAGGTATCTTTTATTTTTTCAAATGAAAAAAAAGCCTTATATTTGCTTGAATATTAAAGCTATATTATGATGAAAAATGCAACAAAAATAAATTTCCTATTCATTTTATCTCTCATCGCAAACCCCTTATTTGCACAAACAAATCAGGAAATGCCGCTATTTTCTGCGATGTCTTTAAGTTTGTGGACAGGAATTCCTTTATGCCTCATCGGTTTTGGGCTTTCTATGTTTGCTTGGCGCAAAGAAGGCAAAGGAAATATAGCTGCAAATAAAGAAAAAAGAGCTGACAAATTAGGCTGTATTGGCTTGGTAATCGGCGGTTTAGGCATTATCTGTCTATTACCGATTTTATTCTTGTTACAAAGTATTGTCATAACAATTTTTGCTGCCTTCTTTTTATTAGGAGTAGGTTACCTTATTTATCGCATTGTAAAATAACACCTAATCTATATTTAGTTTATGAAAAAATATCTGTATTTACTTCCCCTTTTATTTGTCGCAGCTTGCGCCAAAAAAGAAGACAAAATAACGCCTGACCCAAAGCCTATACTCAAAATATTGAATATAAGCCCTTTAAC
>JAAFHL010000148.1 GCA_013298365.1 Bacteroidota bacterium
GATTGGACGAAAATAATGCCAACTATATTTGGATTCGTACTCACCTTCAACTCAAAGAAGATGGGAAAAATATGGGTTATCGAAAATCATACTGATTATCCGATTGATGACGAGTTGGAAGAACAAGGCATCAAAAAAGCGGATATTGTATTAGCGTTGTTGCCCGAAAATTTGCGAAAACATAGTGTTTATGGGAATTAGGCATTAATAAGCACCAAGTAACGAAGATACACAAAGAAGGTAGGTGGACAACATTGAGAAAGATTTTTCACAAAAAATAAAAATCCTGGTTCGTTCTTCAAAACCTGTATTTCATTTACAAAAACCGCAAACATAACATGTATAAAAACAAATATCTCATTATCGGTGCCGGACCTGTGGGGCTTGCACATGTAAAGGCTTTCAAATTAGCGGGGCTTCCTTTTGATGCAGTAGAGGCTGACAGCGATTTAGGTGGAAATTGGTTTCATGGTATCTATGAAACGGCTCATATCATTTCCCCGAAAAAAGTAATGGAGTATTCGGATTATCCCCTCCCCGAGAGCTATCCCGAATTTCCAAGCGGACAACTTATGTTGGCTTATTATCAGGAGTATGCGCAGCATTTTGGCTTGCGAGAACACATAGAATTTAATCAAAAAGTAGTTTTTGTACGCCCTGTGGAAAACAGTTTGTGGGAAGTAACTTTTGATAATAACGAAGTTCGGATTTATAAGGGGGTTTTGATATGCAATGGGCATCATTGGCATAAAAGAATGCCCGAATTTGAAGGGCATTTTGATGGGGAAATTATTCACTCGAAAGACTACAAATCTCCCGATCAATTTAGAGGTAAAAAGGTTATCGTGATAGGTGCAGGCAATTCTGCTTGTGATTTGGCATCAGAAGCGGCAAGGGTTAGCAAAGCGGCTTATATTAGTATTCGTTCAAGTGCTTGGTTTTTACCGAAACTGATTTCAGGTTATCCACTTTCTCATTTTGGAAAACCTTGGGTGCCTAAGTTTATCCAAAAAACCATGCTGAAAATCGGCTTGAAAATCGTAATTGGCGACATGGAGCGTTACGGCTTGCCTCGCCCCGACCACGAAATTTTTGAAAAGCATCCTACGATTGGTAGCGAGGCATTGCATTATATCAAACACGGACGTTTGACTCCCAAGAAGGGCATCAAACGTTTGGCAGGAAATAAGGTTGTTTTTACAGATGACACAGAAGTAGAAGCCGATTTAATTGCCGCAGCTACGGGGTTTTATCTTTCATATCCCTTCCTGCCCCAAGCATTACATCGCACAAAAGGTTCTGTGGCAAAGGTTTATGGCGATTTTATGTTAGATGATTATAAAGGCTTGTACCTCATCGGCTGGCAACAAGCAAGGGGTGGTGTAGGCGCATTAGCCCCTACGGGCGCAGATATTTTGAGTCATTTATTGCCTTTGCAAGATGAAATAGGCGTACCGATTGGCAAAGTTTTGAAAGAAATGGGCTATAAAATGCCTGATTCTCACCTCATTGGCATGTTTGAAGTATTGGCAAATATCGAAAAACTCAGAAAACAAATTCCGACCATTCGTAAAATTGGCAAGAAATTAGATGCAAGCCTTTCAACGCCTTTTCAGAATCCTGTGCTTGCTGCACCCGAAAAATTGAATAAGGAATTGCAAGTGTTTTGATAAAAAACGATATTTATCTTGAAATTCACGCAAAGCCGCAAAGAAAACAATATCAATACTTTGCGTCTTTGCTCCTTTTTTTCTTTGCGTGATTATCAACTCATTTCTGATAGATAATTGCAAAGACAAAATACCGTCATATTTGAGCGCAATACATTCGTATTTTATTTTACCACTAATCTCATTATCATGCTACGAATCTTATCTTTCTTCGCTATGCTATTTCCTTTACTATTGCTTGCGCAAGACACAGGAACTGCTTCTTACTATGCCGACAAATTCCAAGGAAAAGCTACCGCAAGCGGCGAATTATACGACAAAAACGCCTATACTGCGGCACATAGAACCTTACCTTTTGGAACAAAACTTAAAATAACCTACCTCAAAAATAAAAAATTTGTGGTGGTAAAAGTAAATGACAGAGGTCCTTTGAGCAATAGCCGTATCGTAGATATTTCTCGTGTCGCTGCCGAAAAATTAGACTTAGTGCGAGCAGGTACAGGCGAGGTAAGCATGGAAAAAATCTCTGATTCTTTAGCAAAAGTCATTGCACCTTACTTGTTTACAGGCGAAAATGCCAACCTTACCACAGCCCCTGCGGTTCAAGATAGTTTTTTTCGGGTGTATATCGCCAAAATCCCTAAAAAAGGCTTTGGCGTGCAGCTTGGAGCTTTCAAAGAAACCAAAATTTTGTTTGAAAAAATAGCCTTTTTGAATGAAAAAGGCTATAAAAACGTAACAGTTCATGTTGATAATACACAAACACCGCCTATTTCTCGTATCATAATCGGACCTTACCCCACACAAAAAGAGGCAGATATTATGCAAAAAGCCTTGAAAAAAGAAGGCTTTAAGGGGCTTGTGATTACATTGGAGAAATTGTAAGGAGACTTTGCGCTTTCATTTTATAAAAATAAATTTTTTCTAAAAAAATTTGTTTTTATTATTTTTTTTACCTTTGAAAAAATTATAACACAGCCTTTCTCTTATATTTTCAGATTGAAAATAAATACTTTACAAGATATAAGGAACGAGTGAAAAATAAGATAGCCATTCTGCAAGAATCCAGAAAAGCTAAGTGATTCAGTATCAGTTTTCTGGATTCTTGCAGAATGGACAACCTTAACAAGTTATTTTTCACTCGTTCCTAATGATTTTTTTGTTATATGGGGCTGTTCAAAATATTTTGGACAGCTTTTGCTATTTTGAGACAGAAAAAAGCCTTATTTTTGAATATATTCACAAAAAATTGTTTTCTATTTAGAATAGTTCTAAATTAGCGCACTTTTTTAATTCATCACATATTTTCATCATAAAAATTGACATTATCTGAACTACATATCGCTGAATCGGCAATGATTGACCGCATCGAGAGTGCAGAAATGCAGGTGGCTTTGATGCAATTGGGCGTGCGAGAGGGCGATTCCTTTTCTGTATCGAACATTGCGCCATTAGGCGACCCTATGGCAATTCACATCAATGGCACAAAGATTTCTATTCGCAAGCAAGATGCAAAATCCATTATTGTCAAAAAACTCCCGTAGATTTGCGCAAGAATAAGGCGTGAGAAAAAATATACAGCATGAAAATAGCATTAATTGGCAATCCAAATAGCGGAAAATCCTCTTTATTCAATGTCTTGACGGGCATGAATCAGAAAGTAGGCAATTTCCCTGGCGTAACCGTAGATAGAAAGGTTGGGAAGTTTCACTTGGAGGGAAAAGAGGCAACTTTGATAGACTTGCCAGGTACATATTCTTTGTATCCGCAGTCGGAAGACGAGCGAATTGCCTGCGAAATTGTGCATAACACAAAACATGTTGATTTTGCAGATGCTTGGATTGTGGTAGCTGATGCAACACAGATGCGCCGTAGTTTGTTGTTGTGTACGCAGATGATAGACCTACATTTGCCTACGATTTTGGTCGTAAATATGATAGATTTGGTGCAGAATGTGGAGGAACAAATTGATTTTTCGGCTTTGGCAAAAAATTTAGGGATTCCCGTTATTCCTGTTTCTGCCAAAACACAAGCGGGCATTTCTACCTTAAAAAAAGCCCTTTTGCAGCCGCTTTCTCCCAGTAAAAATACTTTTTTTCAAATCCCTGACTCATTTTTGGCAAGTATCCAAAAAATACAAAATCATTTTGCTTTACCAAGTCCTTACGCTGCCTATCAACTTTGGGTTGCAAGAGATTCGTTTAGCCATTTTGAACCCAAAGATTTTGCTACTTATTTTTCAAATATCGCCATTCAACCCGATAAAAGACTGATTTCCAATGAAATGGCGGTTCGTTATGATAGAATAGATACTTTATTGGAAAACGCTGCGCCTTCACAAGAAACATACGCTGAAAAATGGACGGAACGACTTGATAAAGTATTTCTGCACAGAATTGGGGGCTATGCCTTTTTCTTGGCAATTTTATGGGTCATTTTTCAGCTCCTTTTTTCGGTGGCAGAATTGCCTATGGGTTGGATTGAATCGGGTATTTCTTGGGTACAAAGCCTTGCACATCACGCACTTCCTGCTCATTTTCTAAGCGATTTATTGGTAGAAGGTTTGATAGAAGGTATCAAAAATGTGGTCGTTTTTGTGCCACAAATTGCTTTTTTATTCTTTTTTGTGGCTTTGTTAGAAGAAACAGGTTATATGTCTCGTGTCGTTTTTTTGATGGATAAAATCATGCGTCCTTTTGGTTTTAGTGGTCGCTCGGTGATACCGCTTATTGGCGGAATGGCTTGCGCTGTGCCTTCGATTATGATGGCTCGTACCATTCCTAACCGCACAGAACGCCTGATAACCATTATGGTAACGCCTTTGATGAGCTGCTCGGCAAGGATTCCTGTATATGTCTTGTTAGTAGGTTTGTTTGTGCCAGAGCAGTCGGTTTTGTGGGGACTCATCAACCTCAAAGGCTTGGTGATGATGGCATTATATCTCTTAGGATTTTTGATGGCTTTGTTGGCAGCTTGGGTATTCAAAATTATCCTAAAATATAAATCTGATGGCATTTTTGTGTCAGAAATGCCTGTATATCGTTCTCCTCGTTGGCAAAATGTAGGACTTACGATTTGGCAAAAATCTTGGGCTTTTGTGTCCGAAGCAGGTAAAATGATTGTAGTGATTTCCATGGTTTTATGGTTGCTAAAATCCTTTGCCCCTGCGGGAAAATTTGAAGCGGTTGAACAAAAATACGCGACTTTAATGGAAAATGCGCCTGCACAAAAAGACTCATTAACAACCGCTTTGCAAAGTGAAAAATTAGCCGTTTCGTATGCGGGTATGTTTGGAAAAGTCATAGAACCTGCCATTCGTCCTTTGGGTTTTGATTGGAAAATTGGTATTGCCTTGCTTACCTCTTTTGCGGCAAGAGAAGTATTTGTTGGCACAATGGCAACGATTTATAGCGTAAATGACTATGACGAAGAAAATCCTAAAAACCTTCGAGAGAAAATCAGTGCAGACATCAATCCACAAACAGGTAAACCACAATATTCTGTGCCTGTTTCCTTGGCATTGGTCATATTTTATGCTTTTGCGATGCAATGTATGAGTACGCTTGCTGCCACAAAACGAGAAACAGGCACTTGGACTTGGGCTTTTGTGATGTTATTTTACCTCACAGGCTTGGCGTATTTGGCGGCGTGGGCTACGTTTAATTTGGCTTCGAGTTTGTGATTAGCTAACTCCCCCGTTGGGAGTCTCCTCCCAACGGGGAAAACATTTTCCAATATGGAAAATAGCGTTATTTACCCTAAAAAGGGTAAATAATGTCCCAGTTTGGGGGAGACTCCAAACTGGGGTAAGATATAACATATCAAAGCAATGATGTATTTTTTAGCTTGACGGCTATGGTGTAACTGTGGGACATCAAAACGCCATTATTTATAAAGAAATTTTCAAACTTATGAAAGAAAATAAACGTTGGCTTCTGATAATTACTGCAAAATTTTCAGGAAAAACTCGAATAAAGGCTTACTTTTGTGGATAAAACAACAATGTTATGGCAAGTTTTAGTACATTCAAAACCTTAGAAGATGCCTTAGTGCATTTTAAAGTAGCGGAAACAACAAATCATATTTTTCCCTCATATCTTAGTAAGGTTGAAGTCCCTATAGAATTGGAAAGATATTTGAATTTTAATGTACAGGAAATGCCTTATAAGGCTTCCGAATATTCTCTATGTGAAATGATTATTTTTCCGATTTTGAGAGATGTTTGGATAAATTTTAGGGGGAAACTCCTGCTGTGGAGCCATAAAAATATCGGGAATAATACAGATATAACAGACATTCCCGACTATGTTATCGCAAAACGCTCTCCGTATGGGCGTGTAATGGATTTACCTTTTTGGGTCCTGATAGAAGCTAAAAAAGATGACTTTGATGAAGGTTGGGGACAGTGCCTTGCACAAATGGTTACAGCTCAATCCCTTAACCAAGATAATGAAATCATTTATGGCATTGTTACAAATGGCGAGTTGTGGCAATTTGGGCAATTAGAAAGGCATACATTTACCAAACATAGTGCGGCTTATGCTTTGCAAGATTTGAACACTTTGTATAATGTGTTGTATCATCTTTTTGAGTTGTGCGAAAAAAGAGTAGAGGATTAGAAGGAATAAGGAAAGGAGGGATAGGCAAGCGATTATAGAATACAGAATAATACTACTTTACAAAAATTGTCATAGAACCACTTTATTTTATCTGCATCACTTTAGAAGTATAAAGACAAAAAATATACACAAAAAAATAAAAAAAATAGGTAATACACAAGAAAATCTACATAAAAATCGTAAGCTTATAACTTAATCTATATTGCAGACTTTTGTGATGGCTAAAAAACAACAAAATGCAAATTTAACGCTCGCAAAGGCTAATAAGAAAGATGAGTTTTATACACAACTCACTGATATTGAGCGAGAATTAAGACATTACAGACACCATTTTAAAGATAAGGTTGTCTTGTGTAACTGTGATGATCCTTTTGTTAGCAATTTCTTCAAATATTTTGGACTCAATTTTGATAAACTGGGGCTAAAAAAACTCATTACAACTTGCTATAAAAGCAAGCGTATGGATATTTTTAGCCAACATGACAGCGAACAAGCCATTTATCTTGAATACACAGGCGACAAAAATGGAAATAGCATACCCGACCCAGAAGAAATTGGGATTAAGCATTTTAAAGGAGATGGCGATTTTAGAAGTCAAGAATGTATAGAGCTATTGAAAGAAGTGGATATTGTGGTAACGAATCCTCCTTTTTCTTTGTTTAGAGAATATGTGGCGCAGCTTGTAGAGTATGATAAAAAGTTTGTCATTGTGGGACATCAAAACGCCATTACCTATAAAGAAATATTCAAACTTATTAAAGAAAATAAGCTTTGGCTCGGCTTTGGTTTTACAGGGGGGGCAGGACATTTTATCAATACACAATACGAAGATTATGCAACAGCAGGCAACCACAAAGAAGGAATGATTAGGGTTTCGGGCGTGCATTGGTTTACAAACCTTGATATAAACAAACGCCACGAAGATATACTTCTTTACAAAACCTATTCACCCGAAGATTATCCAACTTATGATAATTATGAGGCAATAGAAATTAGCAAAACAAAAGACATTCCCATAAATTATAGGGGAATTATGGGCGTTCCTATTACCTTCTTAGATAAATATAATCCTGAACAATTTGAGATATTGGGTTTAGCAGCTTCTGCGGGTTATAATGAAGAAATTGTAGGGATTCCTTTTCTGGGAAAAAAAGATGCAAGACCTTTAATTATGGGCAAAAATACCTACGCAAGAATTTTTATCCAACATAAAAAAATATGAACATACAACTCAAAGAAATAAGAATATCCGAATTGTCTAACGGCTTTCAAGATAATGCTGAAAACGGCGTTGTTGGATTTGATGGTAAGTTGGATATTCGCCCACCTTATCAGCGTGAATTTATCTACAAAGATAAGCAACGAGATGCAGTAATAAATACGGTTATCCGAGAATACCCTTTAAATGTAATGTATTGGGCTGTTCGGGAAGATGGAACTTTTGAAGTAATTCCATTTGCCAATATGTAGTTTATGTGTGTAGTGGAACAGAAAGTGGAAAACTCGAATGGTTTAAAACCATCAATATAGCAGGAGACAAACTAACAGAACAAGAATTACGATATTTTCCATATTGAAAAATGCTATCCCCTGTTTAGTAAGACACTAAACGGGGGATACTCATAAAATATTGATGTTGTTTATACCTTTACAGAAATTTTAAGATAGATTAGTCTCTTTATTTGCTTATGCTAAGTTTGTTGGGATATTTTTCATATATAGATATATATCCCAAAATATTTTTTGTTTTATTAAAAAGAAATATTACATTTGTAATAATAAACGAAATTTAGATATTTTGTTTATCGTTTGACTAACTAATAAGGCAAAACATTCAACAAAAAACAAATGAAAAATTTTTTCGCAACGGCTTTTATTTTTTTTCTGACTATTTTTTCGGTTTTTTCTCAACTCAATCAAGGCACTTTATTTGTGCTAAATGAGGGGGGAAGTGCGCAAAAAGGCACAATAGGGTATTTGGATTATGCCACAAATGCTTATACGCATTTGGATTCTATGGCAAGTTATGGTAATCAAATTGTGGCGCATAATGGCTTGCTATATGCGATTGATGGGGTAGGAAAAGTGCATATTTATGACATAAATGCCAATTATGCCTCGCTTGCAGTGCTTGACAATGTTTTTGCAAGAGGAATTGCGTTTTGGGGTGGAAAAATGTTATTAACAAGTACAGAGCCACCATTTCTGCGTGTGTATGAAAAGACAGCTCCTTTTACCTATCTTTATGGCTTTGATGAAGCGGCAATTCGTAGTGCAAGAGAGGAAGTAATTGTCGTAGGAAATCAAGCCTATTTATCAGGTTTTTATGCTGATAGTGTGGTTTATGCGATTAATTTAGACAATAACACTAGCACAATGATTGAAACCGAAGATAATCCTTATCAAATTGAGGAGATAAATGGACAGATTTATGTAGCCTGTTTTAGTTATAATCTAGATTGGACAACAAATACACAGATTCATCGCATCAATACAAGCACAAATGCGATTGACGCAAATTTATATTTGCCGAATGCAGATGGTTTTACGGCAAGTAATACACATCTTTATCAGAAAAAAAGCAATGGCAAGGTATTGAAAATAGATGCAGCTTTGCAAGTAGTAGATACAACAAATATGCAAGGTTATTTCTATGGTTTTCAATATGATAAGTTGAGTAATACCCTTTTTTATTCTGAAACGGATTATATTTCAACGGGCTTTGTAGGCTATATTCAAAATAATATGATGTATCCTACGATTTCTACGAGTCTTTCGCCAAGAAGCTTCTATTTTATGTCAAATACAGGCGTTGCCTTAGAAAATGAAACGATTTCAAATATATTTTCTGTGTATCCGAATCCCGCAAAAGATATGATTTCTTTGCATAACCTGCCATCAAATGAAAAATATACCTATCAAATTTGGGATATGACAGGCAAAAAATGGCTTGAAAATGCTTTGATACAAATCAAATTGATGTTTCGACTTTGCCACAAGGTATTTATTTTATAAAAGTTGCAAACACAGATGGACAGCATTTTGTGTGTAAATGGATAAAAGCATAATAGGTTTGTTTAGAAAAAATAAGGGATAAAATCGCTCATGATAGCGGTTTTTCCCCTTATTGTACCTCTATAACTAAAAAAGCGTTATATTTGTCTTCAAAGAAACGTATGTATGTCATTTAGCTTTGGTTGCAGCAGATTTTTTTGACAAGCCAGTGGCGTTATTTTTAGGCGTAGGGGGGAATGCAACCTATCTTAAGTCTTTGCACTTTTTAAAGGTATTCATTGTTCACATAACCATGCTAGTGATAAACCTATTTAAGCCCATTGCATATCAAAATAATACAACTACTCGGTAAATATGTCGCTAGTTACTACAATTTGGAATAGAGGGTGCGAAAGGGCGGGTATATGAAAAATAGGATATTGTTTTATAGAGATTCCTAAATAAGAGAAGTCATTCCTTCTGCGAATCTTAGCTTTGATGACAGAATAGCAATTTAAAGATGCCATAAAATATTCCAAAAATCCACGAGTCGGGAATCCTTTGCGTTATTCCATGATTCCCCATGTAACTTTATTCGATTATGAAGTGAGTGCGATTAATGCTTATTTGAAAACAATCCCCAAAATAGTGAACAAAATACAAAGATAATCGTATTTTTGCAGGAGAAATAAATACGAGTTCAACATGCAATTTTACAAATATCAAGGTACAGGAAATGACTTTATTATCATAGATAATCGGGGCAAAAACCTTCATAAAAGCCTATCAACCGAGCAAATCGCAACTTTGTGTGATAGGCGTTTTGGCATTGGCGCAGATGGTCTGATGCTACTTACGGATGTCGAAGGCTATGATTTTCAGATGATTTACTACAATGCTGATGGAAAAGAAAGTAGCATGTGTGGCAATGGTGGCAGATGTATTACAGCATTTGCCCAAAAAATGGGAATCATAAAAGACATTTATCTTTTTCTTGCCATTGACGGCGAACATGAAGCAATAATTTCAGAAAGTGGCTCGGTCATGCTCAAAATGAGCCGTCCACAAGGTTTTCATTTATACAATAGCAATGCGTTTTGGGTCAATACA
>JAAFHL010000149.1 GCA_013298365.1 Bacteroidota bacterium
AGGAACTATTTTTTAGGGCTTGTAAAGAAGGACGTACAGAGATTGTTGCGGCATATCTGCAACTGGGAATGTCGCCCAATATTCACGAAAATATTTCAAAAGAAACGCCCCTTATTCGTGCTGCAGAGGGAAATCACAGCGATATTGTGGGCATTTTGGTCAAATATGGGGCAGATTTGGAGGGAAAAGATCGCCCTGGCGATACGGCTTTGCATACGGCTGCAAATTGGGGGAATCTTGCTGTGTTGAAAACCTTACATGAATTAGGGGCAAAGATAGATACGGTTTCAGAGGGCGGCTATACGCCTTTGACGGGTGCGTTGAAAAATGGCAAGCAAGATTGTTACGAATATCTATTGAAATATGCGAACCCCAGCCTTTTTCCTGAAAATTATGCCTCTTTTTTTCATTTTTGTATTTGGAATGGTAGGGGTGAACTGTTAAAAAAAGCTTTTTCAACGTTTAAAAACAAACCTGATTTAGATATTGTAGATAAAAATGGGGATACTTTGCTGATATATGCCTTGAAAAGAAATGATATTGAGGCAGCTAATGTCTTTATTGAACATGGGGCAAACCCTAATTTGACCAATACCTATGGTTGGAGTCCTTATTATTATGCCTTGGCAAAGGGACAAAGTGAGATAGTTGATGTGTTGAAAAATAAATGTGATTTGAGGGTTGGTAAACAGCAATATCTTTTTGTAGAAGCCATCAAAAAAGGAAAAATAAAAGAAATAGAAGCGGTTTTGAATGAAAATACAAGACAAATCAGTGATGCTGATGGAAAAAATGCTTTGATGATAGCTTGTTCGATTGGAAAACCTAAGCCCAAAATTCAATTAATTGATTTTTTAGTTTTAAAAGGGGTTGATTTACAGCATTTTGACATGAGTGGACAATGTGTGCTGGAGATTGCCCTACATAATAAACATCTTCATTTGGTAAAGCATTTACTTTCGCTTGGCGCAACACCTAATCAAAAAGATGGTTTATGTAGAATGTTATATACACCTTTAAAAGATAATAAAAAAGAAATAATAGAAATATTGGTAGAAGGAGGTGCAAATATTCAGGATTTGAGTTATGTGCAAGGTGCGATTATTTATGGAAAAAATACGACTATTTCCTTAGAAATCATTCAATATTTGGCAAAAAAAGGTGCGAATTTTAATGCAAAAGATGATTATAATACTTTACTTGGGGAATTGGCATATAACATGAATTATGAAAAAATCGTTGCAATGGTAGAAACGGGCGCAGATGTGAATATATTGGATAAAAATAACAAAAGTCCTTTGAATCGAGTCGCAGATAAATATGATAACAAAAATAAAAACGGGGAAAAAATCATTACTTTTTTGTTGGAAAAAGGCGGCAAATTGGGAAATGAAGGTGCTTTTGGCGGAACAGTTGGCTATGATGCTCGTTCTACTAAAAATAAACCCGTTATGGACGGCATCGAAAAATGGCTAAAAAGCACTTTATCAAATGCTTTGCAAGCAGCAGGTTTTGAAAATACGCAAGCCGCAGATAGTGCATTTTGGCAAAATTTTGCCGCAAAAATGGATTTTGGGGCTTTGATAGAATGGGTAAAAATGAATGATATTCAAGTAGTTGAGGGACTATTGATAGGGGGCGTTTCACCAAACCCTTCACATCTTGCTTTTGAGTCGCCTTTGAGTATAGCGGCTTCTGTTTTGAATGTAGAAATGATAAATATCTTGCTCAAATATGGGGCAAATCCGAATATCAGTTTTCGCTACGGCTCTTCGGCGTTGAGTTATGCGGCTTATCTGCGAGATAATGACAATGTCGAAAATCAATTAGCGATTGTTAGTGCTTTGTTAGTTGCGGGAGCAGACCCTAACTTTGCAGGGGGAAACTTTGAAACAGCGATGTGTAGCGCAGTATGTGCAGATAATAAACGACTTGTAGAAATGTTATTTGCAGCAGGTGGAAAAGTAGAACCTTCGCCTGTGGGTTGGATGCCCATTATTCGTGCGGCACAAACGGGACAAACTACGATTTTGGAGTGGCTATTGGAAAAAGGGGCAAATATTAATCTCAAAAATACCAATTGTCAAAATGCTTTACATATTTCTATTGAGAAAAATAACATTAGGCTTTCTGCGTTTTTGATTAATAAAGGAATTGAGGTAAATGCAGAAGATTTTGAGGGAAATACGCCCCTTATTATGGCGACTAAAAAAGGAGATGAACGATTGATAGACATGTTGTTAGCGGCAAAAGCTGACCCTTACTATAAGAATAAACATAAACAATCTGCCTTAGATTTGGCAGAATTGCGGGACAATCTCAAAGATTTATTCAAGCCTTATACAAATCGCCGCAGCGACAACGAACCCAAAAATGACTCCTTATTTCAAGATGTTCCATTAACTGCTTTATTAATAGCGATTTATCATAGAAATGTAGAAATGACAATGCCTTTAATTGAGGCAAAAGTAGAAATAGATATGCCAAATTATCGGGGTGATACGCCTTTGATGGTGGCAATTGCTACGGGACAAAGCGAAATAGCGAAGGCTTTGATAGAAGCAGGTGCCGATATTTTTACTAAAAATGAGCAAGGTGATGATGTTTTTACGCTTTGTTTGGTAACGGGCGACAAAAAAACAGAGGCTTTATTGAATAAAAAAGGGCGAAAAATGCAATTAGGCTTAGACGACCTCAATCAACAAGCAGGTCAAATGATGCGTATGGACGCTTTCAAAAAAGCGTTTAATGAGGGCGATATTGCCAAAATTTCTGCAATTTTGGCAGCAAAAGAAATAGACATTAATTGTATGAATGTTTATTATGCACCTATTCATTATGCTTTTTCTGTGTTAGATAAAGCAATTTTACAAATATTATTGCGCAAAGGGGCTTTGCCCTCAATACCGACCTCAAATGGGGAAACACCCATGAGTTTTGCAGAACGCAGCCCCGAAATGAAAAAGATTTTGAAAAAATATTTGAAATAGGGGAGGTGTTAAGCAACTAGCCACAAACTCCCATTTCTATCTTCAATGTTAATGCGATTAAGTGCTTTGGGGGGGGGACCAGAAAGTACTTTTCCGTTTTTATCATATACGCCGTCATGGCATGGACAAACAAACTGCTCATTATCAGCTTTGTATTCTACTGTACATTTTTTGTGGCTACAAATCAAGCTGATTGCTTCCCATGTTTCGCCTACCTTGCGAATGAGTACATCTTTCCGATTGAAGGTAGTGATAAAGTATGTTTTTTGCGCAATTTCCGCAACCATTCCCACGTTTAATTCTTTGACATCAAATAGTGAACATGCCACAACTTGCGAAAGAACAACTGTTCCTACACCTAAATACAGGCAATTATGCATAAAATTCCGTCTTTTCATAGAGAAAATATAAAAAATAAGCTGCAAATATCTATAAAATTTTCGTTATTTGCATGAAATTTATCGCAAATGACTTTTTATACATCAATTTTTTTATATCGCATCGTTCTATCTTTGCGTTACATGGAGATTAATCACATATAATTATTATGAAAAAAATCATAAGTTTTGTTTTATTTTTGTTCGCCTTGGGACAAATTGAGGCGCAAACGATGGCGGATACTGTCCGTATGTTGCAAAATCAGCTAAAACTGATGGAAGTAGAAACTCAAAAAGTGAAGGCTTTGGAAGTGGAAATACAAAAGTTTAAGTTATTAGAAGCGGAAATAGAGAAATTTAGGACACAGCAAACAGAGCTGAGTAGATTTCAATCTACGCAAGAAAATTACAATAAAAAATATTCCGAAGATTTGACAAAAAACAATCAAGCATTAGAAACCTACAAAACTGCTCGTGAAGAAGATGAGAAAAAACGTTTGCAACAATACAAAAACGTCTTAGAGGCTTTTGCCAATTTTTCCCGTTTTTATGGGGATAAATACAGCGTAATGACTCGCATTGTGGCGCAAGATGCCCTCTCGGCACAGATGCGAACCATTGTAAATCCGCAGTCGGGTGCATTAGGTTTTAAGTTAGAAGATAAAGTAATGGAGGTAATGACGAAGCGTTTTGAGGCGTTGATAACAGACAATGTGGACCCTGGACAGCAAAAAGACGTGAAAGAGCAAATTAAAAATAGCCTTCAAACGGTGAATGTCATTCTAAAAAATGATGTTGCGGATAATATTATTGGCATGATTCCCTACGGAAGTAATGTAAAAAGTGCGATTTGCTTGGTTTCCAGTTTTGCCTTGAATATTTTGAGTTCGGACAAAATTAAATTCAAAAAAAATAATGGTTCTGCCTTAGTTCCTTCCAAAATTCAAGAGGTACAAACGAGTATTATTGCCGATTTGAGCGACTATATCGCTTTTTACAATCGTATTGCAAGAGTAGATTATGATTATCAAATTAAGCTCAAAGCCCTGAACAACGATTTGTATGGTTTAGATACAAAAGTGAAGGAATTTGCCTTACTTATGCAGCAACCTTTGATGAGCTACCGCACTGATATGCTGATAGACACCTCTAAATCGGTGATAGAAATTACCAATGATTTGGGCAAGGCATTTGATGCAATTCGGCGCAATGAAACATGGATGAAAGACCATTTGTCAGAGTTGCAAATGATGTCTGTATTGATTCAAGCAAATGCACGTTCGCTACATTCGCAATATCGTACCATTCAAGACATTCATGGCAAGACAAACAATGACATGATAAACGATTTTCAGAGCGCAATAAGTGAATCGCCAAAAATTGCACAAAACGCCAGTAATGCCTTAAAATCTATTAAAGATGTGCGCACTAAAATCACAAATGAGACCAAATCTGCGTACAAAGTAGAGGCAGAAACGTTTCAAAGACATTTGCAAGAAATTTATAAATAAACAAATAGCCGTAATTCTATCAGCTATTTCCCCGTTTTGCAACTGCTGCAAGACGGGGATTTTTCATGTTAATAAAAAGACAAAAACATGCAATTTTAGCTATATGTTTTGAAGGGCTTGAATATTGAAAAAAAGGTAGTTATTCTATTTTTGAGAACTGTTTTTACAAAAAAAAGAAACATAAACGGGTAATATGTATGTTTTTTGAGTTAAGGTAGTACAATCTCTTATTTTTATTAAAAATAATTTAATAATTCGCAATAAAAATTAAAATCTAAAATATTCCATTTTTTGTGCTAAAATGGTGAAAAAAATGTTTATAAATATTTGATAATCAATTATTTAATAGAACTATTTTTTTTGCTTCATGTTTTGTAAGATACGATTATTTATTAATATTTTTTTTGTTAATTTTATTTTTATTTTTATTTGTATTTTCGTTTTTTTAAAACTAAATCAAAAAAATATATGGCATAATACTTGTGTTATGAGAGAATCATAACATGAAGCGTTTTTTTCATGTAATATTGTTAGTAAAATCATATAATAAGGGCATGACTATCGGGAAAAATATATCACTTAACCAAGTATTAGGAACAAAATCTTACAAGCACATAAAGGCTAATTATGCACTTGTAAATACATTGTTGGCAACAGGCAAAAAGTTTTTTTTGCTCTGCACATTGGCGTTTATTACCTACAATATTGCTACTGCACAACAAGGCATAGGCAACTATGTATGGCTTGATAGCAACGAAGATGGCGTACAGAATCCAACTGAAAAAGGATTGAGCTATATAACTGTAACCTTATATGATGTGAATGAAAATGTGGTTTCGGTTACTCGTACAGATGCTATGGGAGCATACTTTTTCAATAACATATCTGTAGGAGATTATCGAGTGAGAATAAGCGAGCCAATAGATTACACTTTTAGCCCCAAAAATGTAGCAACTGCGGGTGGTAACAACGCAACAGATAGTGATATAGATGCAACAGGTTACAGTGATATGATTACTCTTGTGGCAAATACAAATAACAATGACATAGATGCTGGTTTGCATTTTGCCAAAAGTGATATAGTGATTGTCAATAGCCTTGTATGGCTTGATGCCGATGCAAATGGGATTCAAGATGCGGGAGAAACAGGCATGAGTGGGGTAGGAGTAATGTTGATGGACAATATTGGCAATGTGATTCAATCTACTTTGACAGATGGAAAGGGCTACTATCAATTAAGTACTTATAATGCAGGCAATTATCATTTGGCATTTCGCTTACCTTTTGGCTATACTTTTACCTCAAAAAATGCGATGGGTTCAAATGCAAACAACAACAGTGACGTAAATAATAATGGGGCTTATTTTGGAAAAACAGACTTGATGAGCCTGCCGATTGGCAATGTTTTGACCGATATAGATGCGGGTTTAGTGCCTTCGACATTGGCAAACATGGGTAGTTTTGTTTGGAATGACATCAATCAAGATGGGCTTCAACAAACGGGCGAGTCAGGTATAGGAAATGTCTCTGTTGTACTACGAGATACTTTTAATAATGTCATTTCAATGACTGTTACTGATGGGTTGGGATATTATGCTTTTACCCATATTCCTGGGGGCATTTATTATGTGTCTTTTGGCAATCCTGCGGGCTTTGTTTTCACACAAGATGAGCGTGGCATGGGCAATAATGACAGTGATGTGAATCCGATAAATGGAAACACTGAATGGTTTATTGTAAAAGATGGAGACAGAATTGCGCATATAGATGCAGGCATGTATATGCAATTTCCGCTTGGCAATGCGTCTATTGGCGATTTTGTGTGGTTTGACAATGATAAAAATGGGATTCAAGATTCAAAAGAGGCAGGTATTTCGGGCATAACAGTTTTGTTGTATGATGCGATGGGCAATCTTGTGCAGAAAACGCTTACCAATAAAACAGGGAATTATCGTTTTGCAAATCTTGTGGCTGGTACATATAGCATTGAGTTTGTGAATATACCCAAAGGTTTTGTTTTTACGAGTGCTTATACAACAGCAGGTGCAAATAATAATAAGGCACAACATGATGGGCGCATTTATGACATTGTACTTGCCTCAAATACGGCAATAATGGATATTGATGCGGGATTGTATGTTGTGGGTAGTCAGATTGGAAAAGGAAGTATTGCAAATAGAGCATGGAATGACATAAATGCAAATGGAATCCAAGATGTAGAAGAAGTTGGCGTAAAAGATATTCAGGTAACCTTGTATGCAAGCGATGGTACAAGTGTTTTGGCAACGGCAAAGACAGATGGTGATGGCGAGTATATTTTTAGTAATTTGGCAAAAGGGAAGTATTTTGTGGAATTTAGCAATCTCCCTGCAAATTTTAATTTTGTGGCGCAATATGCAGGTTCAAATATTCAAATAGATAGCGATGTTGATGCTTGGGGTAAAACGGCTACTATTTTTGTGGGACAAGGCGAAAATATTACGGGCATAGATGCAGGTATCAATAACCCGCTTGTAACGGGAAGAATCGGCAATTTTGTGTGGAATGATAACAATAATAATGGCGTACAAAACACAGGCGAGTTAGGTGTACCAAATATTTCGGTTACTTTGTATGACAACAATAATAATCGTGTTGCTACTACTTTGACCGATGAAAATGGCAACTATCAATTTACGAATGTTGTAGCAGGTTCTTATTATTTGCATTTTCATAATTTACCCGCAGGCTACACTTTGGGGCAGCAGATGCAAGGTGGAAACATTGCAACAGATAGCGACCCTCATGCAACTACGGGCTTAACAAGTGTTTTTACTTTTACAAATGGACAAAATAAAAACAATGTAGATGCAGCAATCGTAATGAATCGTGCTATGATTGGCAACTATGTATGGTATGACGAGAATTTTAATGGAGTTCAAGATATGACAGAAGTGGGATTGGAAGGTGTAACGGTTTCTTTGTATAATAACCTTAATACTTTGATTAGCACAACCGTTACGGCGGAAAATGGACAATATTATTTCCCAAATATCAATCCTGGTCAATACTATTTGTCATATACTACCTTTTATGAGGGGCTATTTTTTACCCATAAAGATACGGTATATGCAGGGGCTTCTAACAACAATGACAGCGATGTAAATCCAATAACTGCTAAAACCGATGTTTTTTCGGTTGCAAGCCAAAATATCAATACCTCATTTGACGCAGGATTGGTAAGCACGAAAAAAGGTAGCCTAAATGGATATGCGTGGGACGACACAAATGAAGATGGCATACAAGATGCGAATGAGTATCCTGTGGCAGGCATTGCCGTTACTTTATATGATTTTGATGGAGTAACGGTTTTGAGCAATGCTGTTACAGATGAAAACGGTTTGTATAGTTTCGATTTGTTGCCTGCTTCAGACTATATCATCGGCTTTTCTGCTTTGCCTTTCAATTATGGTTTTACAGATGTCTATCAAGGTAGCAATATTTATTTGGACAATGATGCAGACAAATCGGGTTTAACAGCTACATTTACCTTGCTTGCAGGTGAAAATGAGGAAGCAGGTGATGTGGGTATCAAAAATCAAAATATTACCATCGGCGATTTTGTCTTTGATGACAAAAACCATGATGGCTATTTGGACGATATAGAATCAGGTATTGCAAATGTAACGGTTACCTTATATAATGGTATTGGCGAGATTTTGTCGGTAACCAAAACTGATGCATATGGCAGATATTATTTTCGCAATCAGCCATTTGGTGATTATCAAGTAGGTTTCACCCTGCCCGTAGATTATGTATTTAGCCCACTTGTAGGCGGTGGGAACAAAGACAATGATGTGTCGCCACTTACAGGCAGAACAGGCATTTTTTCTATCACATATACAAGCGATACCTTGCAAATAGATGCAGGTATGTATTTTGAGGAAACGGTTTTGTCAAGCATTGGCGACTATATTTGGTTTGATTCAAATAACAATGGCTTGCAAGATGCAAATGAAAAAGGCATGTCAAATGTTCCTGTTTCTTTATTTGATAGTAACAATCGCTTACTTTTGACCACTATTACCAATCAAAGAGGTTTCTATCAATTTTTGGATATTCCCGCAGGTAACTATTTTGTCAAAATTACTCTGCCACATGGCTATACCTATACTACGTCTAATATGGGCATCAATGACAATTTGGACAGTGATGATATTACCGATATGATTAGCTTAGGCACAGGCGAAAAATGGAATAACTGGGACATGGGTTTGCGTAGATTGCTTTCTTCTCGTCCTGATCTGGGCGATAAAGTTTGGAATGATTTGAATCAAAATGGCATTCAAGACATTGGCGAACCTGGCGTAGCAGGGATTGAATTGACTTTATATGATAGTAATAATACTTTTTTGGGAACAAGCAAAACCGATAGATTTGGTAACTATTTGTTTTCCAATTTGGTACAAGGTTTATATAGAATTGTTTTGACTTTACCTTCGGGCTGGTCTCATGCTCCTTTGAATGTAGGAAATGTAGAAACAGACAATGATTTTCAAGCAAATCATAGTACATCTCTCATTGTTTTGTCAGAAGGCGATAAGATAACAGACATAGATGCAGGTATTTTTGAAAATACGCCCGCAGGAACAGCGGCACTTGGCGACAAAGTTTGGTTTGATGTGAATCAAAATGGCTTGCAAGATGCGCAAGAGCCTGGCATGGCAGGGATTACGGTTATTTTGTTAAACAGTGGCTTATTTGCCATAGATTCTACTACGACAAATATACATGGTGATTTTGGGTTTAAAAGTTTGGCAGCAGGTACGTATTATATAAAATACACAAACCTGCCCGAAGGCATGTATTTTACGCCAAAAGATGCTGATGGCATGGTAAGCAATGTGGTAGATAGCGACCCAAATGAAGTAACAGGTATCACAGATGCGATTGTCTTAGCCGCAGGTGTGTATGATGCAAGCATTGATGCAGGTTTGATAAATCAAACCATAAACAGTGGCAGAGGCAGCATAGGCAACTTGATTTGGTATGACAGAAATGCAAATGGGCAGCAAGATGCCGATGAAGCAGGTGTATCAAATGTACAAGTTACTTTGACAAATCTTAGCACAAGCGCAAGTTTTACAACGAAAACAGATGGTTTAGGCAATTATATTTTCAATGATTTAAGTGCAGGAAATTATAGCATCAGCATTTCCTTGCCAGCAACTTATACTTTTTCGCCTCAAAATGCCACAACATCTGACAAAGATAGCGACATTAATCCCATAACAGCGCAATCAAATACCATCACTTTGCTTGCAGGAGAATCAAATGTGAGCATAGACGCAGGTATGTATATCACCACAGGCACAGCAAGCATTGGCAATCGTGTATGGAATGATAGCGACAATGATGGGGTACAAGATGCAAATGAAGCAGGTGTACCAGGGGTTCTTGTTACTTTATATGATGGACAATTAAATCCGCTAAGTATCACAAGTACAGACAATTGTGGTAAATATCTTTT
>JAAFHL010000015.1 GCA_013298365.1 Bacteroidota bacterium
TTGCATTTGATTTGCCATCATGTTGCCAATCTGCATACCGATACCTATATTCATACCGCCCGACATTTCGCCCCCATGTTTAGCAGATTCCTCAATGGCTTTTGCACTTTGAAAAAGCATCAATTTGTCCAAATCTACCATATTCATCTGGGTATTTTTACGCAAATATTCCTGTAATTCTTCTGGAAGGGTAATACTTTCAATCATAAAGTCTGTGATTTCTATCCCAAATCCTTCAAAATAGGCTTTAATTTCAGGCAAAAGTGCTTTCACAAAACCTGATTTATTTGCTTGCATTTGCACAAAAGAGAAATTGTTGGAAGCCATTTGCGCCACAATTTCGGTAAACTTGTCTATCAATTTGCTGCGCAAAGTACCTTCAATTTCGTCCAAAGTAACCACTGGGTCTGTGCCACAAAATTGCTTGAAAAACACTTCAAAGTTGCTGATTTTGAAGTTGTAAGAACCAAAAGCCCGAAACTCTACCTGCCCAAATTTGCTATCAGGAATGGTAACAGGTGTAGGTGTTCCCCATTTATTGTTGGTAAATTGGCGAGTATTGAAAAAATAAACATCAACCTTGAATGGAGATTCAAAGCCATGTTTCCATGAACGCAAGGTAGTCAAAATAGGCATGTTACGAGTGGTTAGCTCATATCTTCCTGGCTGAAAAATATCTGCCATTTTGCCTTCATTTATCAAAATAGCCGATTGAGATTCACGAACCGTAAGTTGCGCACCCATTTTTATCTCCTTGTCTTGGTCTGGGTATTTCCAGGCAAGTGTGTCACGGGTTTCATCTACCCATTCAATAATATCAATAAATTGACCTGTAAAAAAATTAAAAAGTCCCATTTTGTGATTGTCTAATGATTAAATTGTCGCTATAATACGTAGGCGGTAAAGATAGGTTTTATTTTCGAGAAAAAATATTTTTTGATACATTTTTTTCGCTCACTATTTAGCAATATAACATTTTTAGCTTATATTTCGTATATGAAAAAAGTGCTGATAAAATGTAATCTCATACAAAATATCATGGCTTTCTCATAAAAACGTAAACCACAAAGTTCACAAAGAAAAGCTAACACAAAGTTTACAAAGTAGGCTGTTTTTCTATCCTTTTTTGTGTTCTTTGTGAATCCTTTGTGAACTTTGTGGTAAAATTAGCCATTTTTACAAAACTATTTTTTTTATGAGAAAGCCATTCACAAAATATCGCTAATTTTAGTGCAAAGTCGCAAGAAATAATCATAAAATCGTTTTTTTCTTTCCTTCTCACCTAATCACATTTTAACATGACAGTAAAACAAATTTTATTTACATTTTGGGTATTGGCTGCAAACATCTTACCTGCACAACAAATCAATACAGCACCAAAATGGGGCTTGGGAATGAACTTTGACGATGAAGCGTATGATGCGATACCAAGTGCGCCTGTTTTGCAGCGTTTTGTAGAGATATTGCCGTCATCAGCAAGCCTCAAATCCAAAGTGCCTACGGTCGAAAGTCAAGGAGAATCGCAAAGTTGCGTGGCGTGGGCATTGGCATACTCACTCACAATGATGGAAGCGAAGGCAAAAGGTTTATCTGATGTAGCAAGCATTGATGATAATCGCTTGTCGCCTATGTTTATTTACAATCATATCAAAAAACCTGGCGATTGCCGCATAACTGCCACAAGTTTGACAGATGGCTTGGCGTTTGTCAAAAAAACAGGCGTTTGTGAGTATAAAGATTATAATCCCCAAGATTGCAACACAATGCCGCCCAACAATTTACTCAAAAATGCGCTTGAACATCGCATTACAGGCTATTTTAAACTCTTTAATAGAAGTGAACAAATGTTGAACGCCAATTACACCGTAAAAAATGTAAAACAGGCTTTGTTGCAGGGCAAACCTGTAGTTGTGGGCATGAAAGTGAGTTTAGAAGGTTTTTGTGGCTATCATTATTCCGAAGAAACGCCTTTTCTTGACCCCTACACTTCGGGCAAAGCCTACGGACATGCGATGGTCGTCATTGGCTATGACGATGAAGAGGAAAGTTTTGAATTGTTAAATAGTTTTGGCACAGATTGGGGAAATGTAGGTTTTTGTAAAATGAAATATGACGATTTTGCAGAAGATGTGAAATATGGTTTTGTGATGTATATAGACAAAGCCTTGCAAGTAGGCGGCAATTCTTTGGCGACAAATGTGGGTTTTGCCTACAAAAAAACAGGCGATTTGAAATGGACTTCAGTTACGATGCGAGACAGTTTGGGGGTTTTGTACCTAAACAAAACCTTAAAAGTGGGCGATGATGTTGCTTTTCGTATCAAACCTGTACAAAATACCTATTTATACATTTTGAGTGGTAATACAAATGGAAACCTAAGCATCAGTGTACCTAATAAAAATCCTGTTGCAAGCGATTCGTTACTCACTTTTCCCCAAAAAAACCGCATGTATATAGATAAAAAAGGAAATCATTATTTGTGTATCTTGCTCGCTACCAAGCCTATAGACAATATCTATCAAGTTTCTGCCGAAACGGTAAAAAATGCTGCGTCTATTCGTAATATTTTGGAAAGCTATTTTCCCGATAGAATTTTGGGGAAAGAACGCATAGATTTTGCCGTAAATGGCAAAAAAATATATGCTGAAAGTCAATTATTTAGCGGCTATGATATTCTGCCTATCATTATCGAAATAAAAGGCATGTAAGTAGTTGATAGTTAAAAGTTGAGAGTTGAAAGTTATGCTAACTATATGATAGTCATTTATTTAAAGCTAAACTATCATGTTAGTTTTTGCAACTCATACTTAGTTTGGCATCTGGCGCAAAAAATATAACTTGTCTAACAAACTTAATTCCTACCTTTGTAGTTTGTTTCTGATTAGATATATCATATTATTTTATGTCATCTACACATACAAGCGAAAAGCATGGTCATAACCATGTAATGAGTGCCGCAGGCGTACTTATCGCATTAGGAATCATTTATGGAGACATTGGAACATCTGTACTCTATGTTTTCAAGGCAATTATTGGCACTGATGTCATTTCCAAACAGTTGGTATATGGGGGAATGTCCTGCGTTTTTTGGACATTGACACTGGTAACAACCTTTAAATATGTATATCTCGCCCTCAACGCCGATAATCGGGGAGAAGGCGGGATTTTTGCTTTATACGCTTTGGTGCGCCGTCATAAGACAAAATGGGTGATTTTCCCTGCGATTATTGGCGCAGCATCTCTCATTGCAGACGGATTTATTACCCCACCTATTTCTATTGCCTCTGCGGTAGAAGGCTTGGAGTTTATTCCTGCGTTGGAGCATATTGGCATCAAAAATTATATTTTGCCCCTCATTTACAGCATTTTAGTTGCCCTTTTTGTCATTCAGCAATTTGGTACAAATGTGATTGGGCGAGCTTTTGGTCCTATCATGTTTTTCTGGTTCACGACTATGGCAGTTATGGGACTTGTGTATATTGTGCCAAATCCGGGCATTTTTGCAGCTCTTTCGCCACATTATGCCATAGATTTGCTTGTGCATTATCCCAAAGGCTTTGTGTTATTAGGGGCTGTATTTTTGTGTACAACAGGGGCAGAGGCTTTGTATTCTGATTTGGGGCATTGTGGCAAACAAAACATACGAGTGAGTTGGGTATTTGTAAAAATAGCCTTGATTATCAACTATTTGGGACAATGTGCTTATCTTATGGGGCACGAAGGGCAAACCTTAGCAGAAGTAGGAAATGGAACAGCTTTGCCCCCTTTTTATGGCATGATGTCTGTCGAATTTCGTCCTTTTGGGGTAGTTATTGCAACATTAGCGGCAATTATTGCCAGTCAAGCCTTGATTACGGGGACATTTACCTTGGCAAACGAGGCAATGAAACTCAAACTTTTCCCAAATATGAAGGTGCATTATCCTGCACAACTCAAAGGGCAAATTTATATTGCCGCAATGAACTGGATTTTGCTTGCAGGTTGTATTTTGGTGGTAGCAGTTTTCAAAGAGTCAAGCGCAATGGAGGCTGCGTATGGATTGGCTATTACCATCAATTTGCTGATGACTACCTCTTTACTTACTTGGCATTTGTATTTAAAACATAAAAAAGACCATAGTTTTTTCAAAAATCCTAAAACGATTGCCATTATTCTGCTTATCTTTTTAGTCATAGAATCGGCTTTCTTTCTTTCTGGACTCGCCAAGTTTTTCCATGGTGGCTGGTTTACCTGTATGATTGCCTTGTTTCTGTTTGGGATTATGTATGTCATGTATCAAGCAAGGCTGTTGCGAGAAAAATATACAGACTATGTAGCAATTAATGATGAAATCAAGGACACGCTCAACGATTTGAGCCGAGATTATACCGTTCCTCGTGAGGCAACTAATTTAGTCTATCTTTGTATGTCAGGTGACCCTACCAAAATAGACCAAAATATTATCTATTCGATTACCAAAAAACGCCCAAAACGTGCCGATACTTATTGGTTTCTCCATGTAGATATTTCTGATGACCCTTCGTTGAAGCAATATACCGTAGATGAAATTATTCCTAAAAAATGTTATTTCATTCGCCTCTCTTTTGGCTTCAAAGTGCCGCACAAAGTTAACTTGATGTTCCGACATGTGGTAGATGAATTGATAGAAAAAGGCAAAGTTGATGCGTTGAGCCACTATCCTGGACTCAAAAAACACAATATCAAACAAGATTTTAAATTTATTTTGCTCAATAGCCGAGTCTCTGTTGATGAGGAATTGAGCCCTTTCAATCAATTTGTGATACGTGCTTACCGTCTCATTAAGCGTTTTTCCCTTTCGCCTGAGGAGCATTTTAACCTTGAAAGCACAAACATTGAGGTAGAAAGAGTGCCTATTAATATTGGAAAAAGAGCGACAATGGAATTAGAAGGCAAGTTTCACTTCATCACACCTGTGGTAGTAGAGAGCAATGGAAAACTGCATATTACGGGGCGCATAGATGATGATGAGGACGGAATAGCGGGATAACATATTCGTATAATGAAAACAGATATTTACTTTTTGAGGTAAATATCTGTTTTTTTATAGGTAAGAAAAAAGGTGTTTTGTCGTTTTATGTGTAATTATGAACAGTATTTTTTTTTTAGGAGTAGTATAAAACTTGGCGTTCAGAATAAGAAAAGAAAAAAAACATTTGGACAGCTTTTTTTTTCAACAAGAAAAATAATATTTTTGTTTTTCAGATAAATAATATATGAGTTTAAAGTATTGAATGTTAGTTATTTATTTAAAGAAATATCACACTATTATTTTAAAGTTCTCATATATTTATATCTATATAAATATATTTATAGATAAAATTATGAAAAATATTTCAATAAAATTTGCAAAAGTTATAAGTATGTAATATTTTTACACAAAATTTAGGATTTTGCTCGTTTTTACCTATAATTGTGCATTACAAACCTTGGTGTATCCCAATAGTCAATATTACGTCATATACCAGGCATTTACATATAACCATTTTTTTAGTTCTTTTTCAAGATTAATACAAACTACTAATCAACGTGTTTCAAATATGAATTTATCTTACAAGTCAATCAACCAATCTTTTTTTAATTGCCAAGCTCAAAGTAAGCATCTCACTACACGTAATTTTGTCGTGCATATTGCCTCATTTTTACTGTTATTTGCGGCTTTTGTACAAGTAAATGCGCAAGTTACCGTTGGTAATCGCATCTTTAAAGACCTCAATAACAATGGTATCGAAGATGAGGTAGGGGCAGGTATCAATGGTTTGACCATTGAGTTATGGAGTCCTGGTGCAGATGCTGTATTTGGTGGAGGAGATGATGTCCTTATTTCGCAGCAGATAACAAACAATGACGGCTTGGGAAATGCAGGTTTTTATGCTTTTACAAATACCCCGATGGGCAAATATTATGTCAAATTTCCTGCACAAAATGGCAGATTATTTTTGACAGCTCCTGCTACAAACCTAAATCCTAAGCGATTTTCGGGCGTTTCTACGGTTTTTTCGGTTCAAAATACAGATGTTCTGGGCATAGATGCGGGCTACAATTATTTGCAGCCGATATGCGCAAGCCCTTGTGATGCACAGTTTGTAGATGAACACATTGTGAAATCGCCTGTTTTGGATTTTGACATTGTAAATGAGCCTTTGGATTTGCCTCAATTTGACCCAAATTTGGGTACGCTCAAAAGGGTTGAATTGGAAAGTAGATTGATTTTAAATATGTCTTATGCTTTTGAAAACTACAATACACAAACCCGTAATGTGAGCCTTTCTTATTTTGATACAACTTCTATCACAGGACCAGGATTGCTTACGGGCGGGAATTTTATTTATTCACAAGACACATTATTAAGTAATTATAGCCTAAGCCCTAATGATAATGTTCTTCTTTCAGGAACAGATTATGTAGAAGATTCGCTTTTGTTAGGTGATTTTTCTTCGGATACTTCTTTTACAGATGCCCTCAATTTAGCAACCTTTACCGGAAATGGAATACTCAATTATCTTGCAAATGGGATTGCAAACACCGTTTCGCAGTCTTCAGGAAATGTGTATCGTTTGGTACTAACTTTGGGTAGCGTGGAGTTAAGGGTACGTTATATATATTGTAAACCTGTTTGTGCTAAAATTGGTGACTTCGTTTGGCATGATTTAGACAAAGATGGCATACAAGACCCAGGTGAGCCAGGTATTGCGGGTGTTGCTGTTTCTTTGTTTGGGGAAAATGGCAACTTGGTAGCAACTACTTTAACAGATGCTTTTGGCGACTATCTATTTGACAATGTGTTGCCTGGTAATTATTACCTGATATTTGGCAAGCCCGTAGAATATGTATTCACTTTGCAAGATGCGGGGCTACCTAACAATAACAGTGATGCTAATCCATTAACAGGGCGCACTCAACTTATAACTGTTTTGCCGCTTGACAATATCACAGACATTGATGCAGGGCTTATTTTTCAACAACCCACAACTGCTACTTTGGGAAATCGAGTATGGTTAGATGATGGCAATGGTGTGCAAGACCCAACAGAGGTAGGCGTAGCAAATGTGGCAGTAACTTTGTTAGATGCAGGTGGCAATATTTTGAGAAGCACTTTTACTAATGCTGATGGCGAATATTATTTTACAGACCTTGCCGCAACAGATTATTTGATTCAAGTAAATCCGCCTTTGGGCTATGCGTTTACCACAAAAGATGGTGGCGCAGATGATAGAGACAGTGATGTCAATCCTTCGACAGGCACAACAGGGCTTATCAGTTTATCAATAGGACAAGAAGATTTTACATGGGACGCAGGTATTGTCGTAGCTGATGTTAATACAGCTTCTGTGGGCGATTTTGTATGGAATGACTTGAATAAGAATGGCTTACAAGACACGAATGAACCTGGTATTGCAGGTACAAGGGTATTTTTATATGATGATAGCAACAATTTGGTAGCTACCGCAATTACCAATATTTTTGGCTACTATGCTTTTTCCAATGTAATGGCAGGTGTATATAAAATTCAATTTATTGCCGATGCAATTTATACCTATACAATTCCTAATGCGGGTGCAGATGATGACAAAGACAGTGATGCAGGTATTACAGGCTTTACCAATTCTTTTATTGTAAATGCAGGCGATGTAATTAGCAATATAGATGCAGGTTTGTTTCAAAATACACCGCCAGGTGATATAAAGCTGGGCGATTTTGTTTGGTATGATTTGAATAAAGATGGCTTACAACAAGCAAATGAAGCAGGTGTACCAGGCGTTTCGGTAGAATTAATAGATGCAAATACAAACTTAGTTGTTGATGTAAAAGCCACAAACAGAGAAGGTTATTATCTTTTTACAGAACTTGCAGCAGGAGATTACAGGGTTCGTTTCTTCAATTTGCCTAATAACACTGTTTTTACTACACAAGGTACAACTGCGGGCGATGGCGCAGACAGCAATCCTAATCCAAGTACAGGCATTACAAATGTTATTAGCCTTGTGAGTGGAGACGTGAATTTGACCATAGATGCAGGCATTTATCCTGCGCAAGGCAATGTAGGAAAAGGCAGCATTGGCAATTTTGTTTGGAATGATTTGAATGGAAATGGCATACAAGAACAAGGCGAACCAGGTATAGGAAATGTATTTGTTTTGCTAAAAAATATCACTAATACCTTCCTTGACAGTACTTTGACAGATGCAAGAGGTTATTATATTTTCAATAATTTGGAGGAAGATACCTATCAACTTACTTTTTCGCAGTTGCCAAATGGTTTTTCTTTTACCCTCCCACAACAAGGAGCAAACACCGATTTAGATTCAGATACTGACCCGTCAGGTGTTACGATTGACCCCATCTTATTAGGAAAAGGAGAATCTCGCTTGGACATAGATGCAGGACTTGTAAGTGCTGTACCTTTGGGTAGCATTGGCGATTTTGTTTGGTTTGATACAAATGGAAATGGACTACAAGACCCAACAGAGGCAGGTGTACCAGGCATTAGTGTTACTTTATATGATGAATTTAATAATCCTTTGCGAGCAACTACCACCAATTTTGAAGGATTTTATTTATTTGCAGGCTTAGATGCGGGCAATTATGTGCTACAATTTGCCAGCCTTCCTACAGGTTTGTCTTTTACCACAAAAGGAGATGGCGGAAATCCTACTACGGACAGTGATGTAGAACCTACAACGGGCGTAACAGATATAATTACATTGGCTTTGGCAGAAAATATCAACGAGGTAGATGCTGGAATTATTTCTTCACGTGCTGCTTTGGGGGATTTTGTATGGAATGATGAAAACAGAAATGGCTTGCAAGAAAGTACAGAAAAGGGCATTGCTGGCGTTACCGTTACTTTATATGACAATGTGGGTATTCCTTTAGCAAGCACAATTACAGATGAATTAGGTTTTTATTTCTTTATCAATCTGCCCGTAGGTGCGTCTTTTGAATTAGGCTTTTCTACCTTGCCTTTGGGTTCACAATTTACACAACAAAATGCAGGTGCAGGGCTAAATGATGAAATTGACAGTGATGTTGATGTCAATACAGGCAGAATTGCGGTTAATCCTTTGGTGGCAGGAGAAGTAAACCTTACATATGACGCAGGAATTGTGGCGAAGCAAGCGACTTCTCTCACAGGAAATACCTGGTTTGACCAAAATAAAAATGGCTTACAAGATATAGGCGAAAAACCTGTGCCAGGCGTTACGGTTTCGCTTTATGACAATATCGGAAACCTTATCGTTACAACAGTTACAGATGCTGATGGCGTATATTTGTTTGAAAATTTGGTAGCAGCCGAGTATGAAGTTCGCTTCACAACTTTGCCACTTAATGCCGTATTTACTACGGCAAATGTAAACGCAAATGGAAACGACAATATAGACAGCGATGTTAGCAACTTTATTTCGGGTTCGGCAGGAAATGTAACCGTTATAGGTGGCATACGCAATCAAGGTCCTGATGCGGGCATTGTGCCTACGGCGACTTTGGGTGGACGTGCTTTCTCTGATGACAATGCTGATGGTTTACAAACTGCGGGAGAGTTTGGTATTTTTGGGGTCTTAGTTACCTTGTATGATGAAAGTAATCAAGTTGTTGGCACACAATTTACCAAAGATGATGGCTATTATTTATTTACCAATCTTATCCCAGATACACGCTATTATGTATCTTTGGACAGTGTAGCAAATCGCAGTTGGACATACCAAGATGTTGGCACTAACGACTCAATTGACAGTGATGTTTACAATTACAATTCTACGCCAAACCCAAGTTTAAAAGGTTTTACGCCTTTGCTTACGCCTTTATTTGCGGGTGAAAATCGTAGATTTGTAGATGGCGGTTATCTTAGAAGTGGCTTTACCTTACCTGTTGTGCTGCTCGACCTCAAAGCCGAATTAGTAAGCAAAGATGGGTGGATAAGTTGGAGTACGAGCATGGAAGAAAACAGCGATTATTTCCAAGTTACTCGCTCTTTTGATGGCGTTAATTTCAACGAAATTGTAGGCAATAATATTCCTGCAAAAGGAAATAGTACAGAAAAATCATTCTATGGGATTGTAGATAAAGGAATTGCAAGCGCAAATGTAGAACATATTTATTATCGCCTCAATATGGTGGACATAAATGGAACAAGCAAGCATAGCGGAATCGTAGAATTAACGGTCAGAAATACAGACGAGTTGTTGTACCTCAATGCTTATCCTTCTATCGTTACAGAAGATGTTTTCCATATTGCGTTCCAATTATATGGCAAACGTTTTGCAGAGTTGCGCATTATCAATGAAATAGGACAGGTTTTGGTAAAACAAGATATTTTGCCTACGATTGCGGTGCAAGACCTTGAAGTAGATGTAAAAACTTGGGCAGCAGGTATTTACAATATTCAAGTTACCACAGAAGAAGGACAAGTGAATCGCAAAGTATTTGTTAAATAAATAAAATAGACATCTTTTATTTTAATGCAAAAAACGTGGCAAGTCTCAAAAAACTGCCACGTTTTAGCATACATATACATAAGAACTACTTTCTCATAAAAACGGCGGTCGTTGAGCCTGTCGAAACGCCGCCTCCTTTCTGTCATATTATTGGCGTTTCGACTCCGCTCAACGACCAATACCTAAGAAAATTACTATGTGAATTTCAGCCAATTTTTCTCAAAGTGTATGCACCTCATTTCTAAGAGAAAGCCTAAACCTTTATACAATGGCTTTCTCATAAAAAAAATACGTTAATAAAAATGTCTAATTTTACCACAAAGTTCACAAAGGGTTCACAAAGAACACAAAAATGGATAGAAAAATAAGCTACTTTGTGTTCTTTGTGTTAGTTTTTCTTTGTGAACTTTGTGGTTTAAGTTTTTATGAGAAAGCCATGACCTTTATACTAAATATTTGTTTTTTACGTTTTTAACTCGCAGTTTTGTGCAGATTTATGCACATTTTACATTAACAAACATTCACTATGCGCTACCTTTTATTGTTGTTAGGAACAATCACCTTTTTGCCTATTTTCGCACAGCATAATGTCCCCGAAAAAGACCATTTTTGGCGTAAACGCATCACACAACGTCTCGATTTGACCTTGCCTGTCAATGCACATTTGCGCACAGTTTATCCGTATGCTGGCGTAGATTTTGAAGAAACAGAGGGGCTTGTGCCTGCTTTACTCAATGGCTTGCGCAAAAATAAATACAAAGCCTATCACCCTCAAAAAGAGGAAAGTATGGATTATGATGCGGTTTACAATCGCATGAAAGCCTTAGAAGTAGCTTGGACACAAGGACAGGTAAATTTGGAAGAAGTCTATAAAAAACAAGATGCTGATGCGGGCATAACAGAATGGTCAGCAGTAGAAGTGCCTTTGGAGGAAGAAAATATATTAAGTGCCGCAGTTTTGACTGCACAGCCCGATGAAAATTCTTTTTTGGCAAATGTTTATAAAACAGCTGATAAAAAAGACCGATTTTTCCCCCATTTAAAAAACATTGATTTTGAGCCGTATTTAGTAGAAGTGCAGTATGTAGAAGATTGGATTTTTGACAAAATGTCAAGCAAGATGATTTATGACATTGAATACATTAAAGTGATTCGCTACAACACACGAGACAAAAGTAAATCAGATGTTTTGGCTTTATTCAAATATGATGAAGTCATGGAACATTTGCAAAAAACGCTTAGCAAACCTTCCTTAGAAAGTGTGCAAACTTTTTCCATGCGAGAAGTATTTGAAAGCAGAGCGTTCAAATTTTATGTCCAAAATGTATCGGGAAAAACCTTTCATACAGTAGATGAAGCCGAAAATAAATTGCAGGATTTGATAGAGTTTGAAAGTTATTTGTGGACAACAGAGTAAACTAAGCACAAAAAAAGCTAATAAAAATGACAAATCAAGGCAATAGAGTAATATTTGAACGCTCCAATAGCAAGATGAGGCTTCCAGAAAATAAACAATCGCATCGTCTAACTTCGACATAGAAGTCAGGTAATGCGATTTGCTGTAATAAGAATATTCCTTAATGCCTTATCTCAATCGTTGAATGGGCGATAACTTGCTGTATCTCTGTCTTTTAGTTATCTTTCAAGCAAGCCAAATAGCTGCTTATCGTTTTTTCCAAACCCAAATACCAAGCATCGCACACAAGCGCATGACCAATAGAAACCTCTGCAAGATGTGGAACTTGTTGTGAAAAATGGCGTAAATTGTGTAAATTCAAGTCATGTCCCGCATTTATGCCCAAACCCAGTTCGTGTGCAAAAGCGGCTGACTGTGCATACTCCCCCACAGCGTCAATATTACCTAAAGCATATTGATGCGCATATTCTTCGGTATAAAGTTCGATTCTGTCTGCTCCAATCGTTTTTGCACCTTCTATCATATTCAAGTCGGCTGCAACAAACAAAGAAGTACGAATGTTCTGTGCTTGCAAGCGCATAATCACTTCCAGCAATAGATAACGATATTTTATCGTATCCCAACCTGCATTTGAGGTAAGTGCATCGGGCGCATCAGGCACAAGCGTAACTTGGGCAGGCTGCACTTTTTCCACCATCTGCAAAAAATCTTCGGACGGATAGCCTTCTACATTCAATTCTACTTGCAAAGTACCTTTCAAATCATAGACATCTTGCTTGCGAATGTGCCTTTCATCGGGGCGAGGGTGAACCGTAATGCCATCTGCCCCAAAACTTACAATGTCTTGTGCAATTTGTAGCAAATTAGGCATGTTACCGCCTCGAGCATTGCGCACTAATGCAAACTTATTGAGATTTACACTAAGTTTTGTCATAAAATATTTGTCGAAATTTACTCAAAGTAATGCTGATAAAATAAAGTACGAATTAAAGTCTCCCCTGTTTGGTGTCTCCACCAGGAGAAATTTTAATTAAGCCCTATAAGGGCTAATCACGCCCCGTTTGGAGAAGACTCCAAACGGGGATAGATTTAATATTCGTACCTTATTTTATTTATGATACAAAGAAACCAAATAAACCCTTTTGTCAAAATAAATACCTATTTTGCATGGCTTTCTCATAAAAATATGTTACCCTTTTTTGAATAAAATAGTTTAAAATTATGCAATGATTTTTTTAGTTGTGAAACATCACTCAAAATCCAAATAAGGATATTTCTCCATCACTTCATTTTGCTTTTTGTTTAAAGCTTCCTGTTTGATGCCTTTATTTTGTTGATAAAAAGTATAAACTTCTTGAATAGCCGCTGTAGCCCTTGATTTCGGGTGGTTTTTGAAAAGCCATTTATATACATTTTCGTATTCCGAATTTAGTTTGTTGGTTTCATATTCGTAGGCAGGCGTATTACTCAAGCCATACATTAAGGTATTCAAATAGTCAATGAAATTGTTTTCTGCTTCATTTTTTAGGATAAAAGTAGGATTCTTTTGGGCAAAGTTTTCCCAAAAAATCATTCTTTCTGCTGCCTCCTGACAAGAAATAATTAAGCCCCCATCTTCCGCAGAACGATTCAATACCTCTTTTTTGTTTTGGGCTAAATATTCCTTCATGGTTGGGGAAACTTTGGCGAGAACATGCGTTTCTACCGCATCAGGCGAAGGCATTGCCCAAAAATTACCCTCTGTATTGTCTATCATCAAACCTACTGCACCCAATCGCTTTGTATAAGGATTGTAATCCATTTTGAAGCTTTTTTTAATGGTATCATATATTTTCAAAAAATCTGCCGTTTCCGAAAGATTTTGTAGTTCTTTCCAAGTCCAAGATTGCGCTTCAATATTTGCCCCAAATTCCATGAGCTTTGTATAAGCCCATTCGCAAGTTGTAGCATTTGCTGTTTTGAAAATCACGTCATATTCTGCCAATGCCTTACCAAATGATTCAGGCTCATTAGGCGAAAGTTTAGCCAAAAAATCACTGTATTTTTCTACTGCCGCTTTATCGGCATCTGCCGCAATTTGATAGTGAGGCACAACCGAAATAAGTTCTACAGCCGCACTATGTACCCAACCTGTTTTGCCGTTTATCGTGCGAATTTTCACCCAAAAACCTTTCTTTTTCTCCCCTTGCAATTCTACTTCCACTTCGGTAGCACTTTTTTCCTTCATATCATCAAACATCGTCCCGATAGGCACTTTTGTTAATACTTTGCCATTCAAATCTGCACTTTCTCGTATGCGCAAATCATCTACCATGGCACGATACATTTGTTTTTGGGCTACTTGTGTGCTTGGAGTCGTTACATTTGTTGCGTTATTTTCTGTAGCATTTTGTTTGTCTTCTTTTTTGCAAGCGGCAAACAGAAGTGTGGTTGAGAGGAGAAGGTTTAAATATTTGTTTTGCATATCTAAAATTGGTTAAAATTAAGGGACAAATATAGCTTTTTCGTCCTAAAAAATTCGTTTATTTGTCAAATCCCATAATTTTTCCCTTTGCAAAATCGCTTTTCCTTGCTTACCTTTGTCTTTTAAGATTTATAAAAATACCATGAAACAATACTTTTTACTGCTTGTATTGGCTTGCCTCTGTTTGTGGGGCTGCGACAAAGCCACATTCAAAAGTTTTCAAGAATTACCTGGCAATCGTTGGGTGAAAAATGATGTCCGTATTTTCAAAATGGAGGTTACAGACGATGTAACGCCTCATCAACTCAACATGGAATTGCGCCACGCAGGTTCTATTTTATTGCCTTCGATTCAAATGGCGGTACAAATTACTTCGCCTTCTGGCGAGTCTGAAACCAAACAAATAGATTTGCAACTCAAAGATGAGCATGGCGAATTTAAGGGAGAAGGCACTGTAGATATTTGGGATTTGTGTTGTTTTCCTTTAACAGAGAAGAAAGTTTTCCAAAAAGGCACTTACGTAATCGGTTTTACACAACTCACTAAGTATGAGTATATTCCAGGTGTAATGGGCATTGGGATTCGTTTAGAAAAATAAGAAAATCGGCGTTTTTGGGGGTAAACGGGCAAGCATCTTTGGGGTGTTTGTCCGTTTTTTGTGTTACCAAATGGGCAAAAGTTTCCATCTTTTTTAGGAAATAAGCTATGACCTTTGTCTCGCAGATTTTCGCAGATTTAAACGCAGATTTATGCAGATAGTTTGGGGAAATCATTTTATGTTTTTTCATTTTTTAATCTTTTTAATATGACACATAATGATTTGTCTTTCAAAATTAGAGGCGCAGCATTTAAAGTACATAATGCACTTGGTCCTGGCTTGTTAGAGTCTGTTTATGAAGCAGCTTTGATACATGAGCTTAGAAAATTATTGTTGGAAGTGAAAAATCAAGTACCTATTCCTATGGTATATGACAATATGAAAATGGAAGTTGGTTTTCGTTTGGATATTTTGGTTCAAAATGAGGTTATTGTAGAAATAAAATCAGTAGAATCTATTCAAGAAGTTCATTTTAAACAAGTTCTAACGTACTTAAAACTTACAGACAAAAAATTAGGCTTACTTATCAATTTCAATTCAACTAGCCTAACAGATGGTGTTTCACTTATTAGAATTGTAAATCAACTATAAAATCTGCGAAAATCTGCGTTTAAATCTGCGTTCATCTGCGAGAAAATCTTCAACATTATGCTCACAAAAACTTTTGGTAGTGCTGTGCAAGGCATTCACGCTACCCTTATCACCATAGAAACAGACATTGGCGGCGGCTTCGGCTATGTACTTGTAGGTTTGCCCGACAAAGCCGTTATGGAAAGTAGAGAAAGGATTTTTGCGTCTTTTCGCAACAATCGTCTCGAAATGCCCCGCCGCAAAATCACCATCAATATGGCTCCTGCCGACATCAAAAAAGAAGGTTCTGCCTACGACTTGACCATTGCTATGGGCATTTTGGCGGCAGAGGGAAATATTCCTGCTGAAAAAGTAGCAGAATATGTCATTATGGGCGAACTCTCCCTTGATGGCACACTTTTGCCGATTCGAGGAGCTTTGTCTATTGCCATCGAAGCCAAAAAACGAGGCTTTAAAGGCTTTATTTTACCCAAAAAAAATGCAGGAGAAGCGGCTATCGTTGCGGGGATTGACATTATTCCCGTAGAAAATATCAATGAAGCAGTGGCATTTTTAGAGGGAACGATTGTTATTGAGCCACTCACCAAAAATACTCGCCAACTTTTTTGGGACGCTCAAATGGTTTCACCACATGATTTTTCAGATGTAAAAGGGCAAGAAAATGTAAAAAGAGCCTTAGAAGTAGCAGCAGCAGGTGGACACAATGTGATTATGATAGGTCCGCCGGGTGCAGGCAAAACCATGCTTGCCAAACGCATGTCGGGTATTTTGCCGCCTTTGACCTTGCACGAAGCACTTGAAACCACCAAAATTCATTCTGTTACAGGGCTGTTACCCGAAAATACCTCCCTTGTTGCACAAAGACCTTTTCGTTCGCCACACCATACGATTAGTGATGTGGCTTTGGTAGGTGGAGGCAGCGACCCAAAGCCCGGTGAGATAAGTTTGGCGCACAATGGCGTACTTTTTTTAGATGAATTGCCCGAATTTAAAAGAACAGTCTTGGAGGTAATGCGACAGCCTTTGGAGGATAGAAAAGTAACGGTTTCTCGTGCCAAAATCGCCATAGATTTTCCTGCCAATTTTATTTTGGTGGCAAGCATGAATCCTTGTCCTTGCGGCTATTTCAATCACCCCGAAAAAGAATGTATTTGCTCGCCTATGCAGGTGCAGAAATATATGGGTAAAATTTCGGGTCCTTTGTTGGATAGAATAGACATGCACATTGAAATCACGCCTATTCCCTTTGAAGAATTGACTTCTCGCACATCAAGCGAAAAAAGTAGAGATATTCGGCAGCGTGTGGTCATTGCAAGAGAAAGGCAAATTGAGCGTTTCAAAGAAGAAGAAGGCATTTATTCCAATGCGATGATGCCTTCGCATTTGGTGCGCAAAATCTGTACGTATGACGCTACAAGTGAGCAACTTTTGAAAATTGCTATGAAAAAAATGGATTTATCTGCACGTGCTTTTGACAGAATCTTGAAAGTATCTCGCACCATCGCCGATTTAGCAAATAGCGACAATATTCGCCCAGAGCATATTGCCGAAGCCATTCAATATCGAAGTTTGGATAGAGAGACGTGGGGAAAGTGATGTTTTGGGGCAACAACCGTTGCGAAGGTCTGCGACCGTTCGCAAGGTTGTTATCTTTATTCTAATGCCGTTTCAAGCGGTCGCCCCCTTGAAACGGCATATCTAAAATATCTATGAAAAACAATCCAAAAAAAAGTGTAGCTTTGCTTTTTAATTGGCAAACTAATCTACATTTTTTGGAAAAAAAACTACCTTTTTCAGCATTTATCCTTGTTAGCATCTTGTTTTGGGGGGCTTGTCAGTCAAAAAACACCAAACATGAAAATGTATTGTTGCTCAAAAACAATCATGCAGTGCTTGCAGACAGTTTTTTCTTAGTGAAAGAACTGGATTCTGCAAAGATTTATAATGAAAAAGCCTTAGCATCGCTGCCTAAAAAACCTTCGGCTGAACGTGCAGAACGATGGAATTTACAAACTCGTATTTTATATTTTAAACAAAATCCTGCTTATAAAGGATATTTAGATTCGGTAGGCAATTATATTTTACAAACAAAATCAAGCCTATCTTTGAGTTATGTGCAGTATCTCAACAATAAAGGCTTGGCGTATATGCGCATCAAAAATGACAGTGCAAGACATTTTTTTTCGCTTTCTTTGGCAGAAAACAAAAAAATGCCAAGCATTGACAACGAAGAATTGCACAGAAGTTTGTTAAATACAGGTCTGTCGTTTATTTATGAAAACAAAGCCGATAGTGCCAATATTTTATTTCAACAAGCTGATAATGAATACAATAAACTGCCAAATCCGCACCCGATGTCGCAGTTTTCTATTTACAATTTTTTGGGTTATGTCAATTTGCCCCGACAAAATGATGTAGAGGCAGAAAAATATTATCAAAAAGCATTAAGCATTTTACAAAAAAACTACCCAAATTTCAAAAATATAGGCGATAGTTATTTAAACTTGGCTCTGGCAAAATGGCGGCAGGTAAAATTGGTTTCTACCCTTGATTTGTTGGAAGAAGGGGTACAAGTAGCTGAAAAGCAGCAAAATATCCCACATTTGGTAGCGATGTATCGTTTTATGGGCAATATTTTGCGCAATCAGGGCGAAACGGCTTTGGCGTTGGAATATTTGCAAAAAGCCACTGCTTTGCAGCAGCAAAATGCTGTGCCTGCTTCTGTCATAGACCCTTATTTGCGCCTAAATGTCTATAATGACATGGCTTTGGCATATATGGACGAAAAAAAATATCCTGATGCGCTACATGCGATGCGACAGGCTTTGCAGGATTATGAGGCAAAAGGGGCAAATTTTGAAATCGCAACCGCCTATTTGAACATGGGAATTATTCATTATTTTGCCCAAAAATATGATTCTGCTGCTTATTTTACCCAAAAAGCGTTGGCACAGGAAGCTATTCCTGCAACAGATGTTTCTTTTCCGATGGCTTTGCATTGGCAGGGCGCAGCTTTGGCAAAACAAAAAAAGTTTGCTGCTGCTGAAAAATATTTGCATGAAGCCCAACTTTATTTGGCACAAAATCATCGTTCTCAGGGGTTTGAGGCTTCGGAATTGTGGGAAACGTGGGCTGATTTGTATCAGCAACAGGGCAGATATTCGGCGGTACTTACAGCACATCAAAAAGCAATTCAAGCAGTTGTATATGATTTTCAGGGAGAAAAAACAAGCGATAATCCTGTCTTAAAAGGCATTATTTCGCCCAAACATTTGCTACAAGCCTTGACCGCAAAAGCCGATTTTTTGTATTTGCAAGCAACACATAATCAAGACAATAACGCATTAAAACTTTCCCTTGCTACCTACGAATTGGCGCAGGCTTTGGTAGATACAATTCGCCTCAATTATCAATCTACAAACTCAAAACTCTCTTTGATGGGCGAACTTTTGCCTGTGTATGAGCATAGTATCCGCACAGCAATTGCGCTGCATGAACAGACAAAAGAGGTTCAATATTTAGAAAAAGCCTTTTTATTTGCCGAAAGAAACAAGGCAACCTTGCTACAAGAGTCTTTGCAATCTTTGAAAGGTTCGCAGAAAGCGGGTGTTCCCGATTCTTTGCTGCATCAATTGAGTGATTTGCAGTCGGAAATCGGCTATTGGGAAAATAAAAAATATCAAAATCCTGACATTTCAGATTCGTTGCAGCTTCACATTTTTGCGACAAAAGAAAAATATCAGCATCTGAAACAGAAATTAGAAGATGCCTATCCCGATTATTATCGCAGCCGTTTTGAGCTTCAAAGCCCAACTTTGGCAGAAATCCGTACAAAATTAGCCGCAGAAAAGCGAAATTTGATAGCGTTTTTTGTGGGGGATTCTACGGCATATATTTTTTGTGTGGGGCAAAAAAGCTTAGTAGCGCACAGTTTGTCGGCAGACAGCACTTTAACACAAGAAATCATCACTTTGCGCCGTCTTTTGTCGGAAAGAGAATTTATGAAAACGCCCAAAGAATCTTTTGCTGATTTTGTAAAAACGGCTTTTTCGCTTTATCAAAAACTCTATCAACCTATTGAAAAGCAAATAGATACAGAGGAGATATTGATTATTCCTGATGGCATTTTGGCATATATTCCTTTTGAGGTTTTGATACAAAAAGCAGTACCTGAAAACAAAATAAATTATCTTTCTTTGCCTTATTTGCTCAAAGAAAAAAGCATTAGTTATGCCTATTCAGGCTCAATTTGGCTACATCCTTTGCGTGCAAACTTGGAGAGTAGAAAATCTTGTGTGGCTTTTGCGCCTGTTTTTGAAGGAGAAAGCAAAGGCTCAATTTCAAGAGGCGAAGTAGATGTGCCTCGTCAAGGATTAGCGGCTTTGACACAAACAAGGGAAGAGGTAAAACAAATTGCTAAGCAAACAGGCGGCGATGTTTTTTTGGAAAATGAAGCCACAGAAACGCATTTTAAAGCGATTTCCGCAGACTACAATGTCATTCACCTTGCCACACATACGCTCATTAATGACGAAAGTCCCTTAGATTTGAAGTTGGTTTTTGCTGCTGAAAAAGGAGAAAATGACGGGTATTTGTATTTATATGAGCTGTATGGTATGCGCCTAAATGCGCAGATGGCGGTGCTAAGTGCTTGTAATACAGGCTATGGCAGGTTACAAAGAGGGGAAGGCGTGATGAGTTTGGCAAGGGGATTTGCGCAAGCAGGTGTGCCAAGCGTGGTCATGAGCCTTTGGACAGCGCAAGACCAATCTACTTCGCAGATTATGGCATTTTTTTACGAACATCTATCAAAGGGCGAAACAAAAGATGCGGCTTTGCGCCATGCGAAATTGGCATATTTAGACAATACGCAAAAAATCGCTTCGCATCCTTATTTTTGGTCAGCTTTTGTGGTGCTTGGCGACATAGAACCGATAGCTTTTGCGTCTTATCGCAAGTATAAAATCGGGGCGGCTATTGCTTTTGGGATTTTATTGCTGATTGCTTTGTTTTTTGCTCGTAGGTTTGAATGGTTTTCTCATAAAAAATGAAACCACAAAGTTCACAAAGAAAAGCCTACACAAGGTACACAAAGTAGCTTATTTTCGATAAATCTTGGCGTTCTTTGTGAATCCTTTGAAAAGGTTGTGGTAAAATGTAACATTGTAGTCAAGTATTTTTTTAGGAGAGAACCATACACAGAGATTTGTACAAAAGACAGTAATTTTAAAAAATATTCCTTATATTTGTTCTTAATTTAACGATAATAAGTATGATTTGCAAAAAAACTAATAAGATAGCTTAGTATTAAATAATTGATTATCATATATTTATCAATATTTTTAATTATTCATTTTTAACTATTAATTACTTAATGAGTCAATTAGATATAAAAACAGGAGAAGGGAGCATCATTCTCACAACCGTAGATGATTTGCTCAACTGGGCAAAGTCGCAATCTTTGTGGCCTATGGGATTTGGGCTTGCTTGTTGTGCAATAGAAATGATGGCAACAAATGCAAGTAACTACGATTTGGATAGAATCGGGGTTTTTCCTCGCCCTTCGCCACGTCAGTCCGATGTCATTATTATTTCGGGAACGGTTACATTCAAAATGGCGGAAAGAATAAAACGGCTTTATGAGCAGATGCCTGAGCCTCGTTATGTGATTTCGATGGGTTCTTGCTCAAATTGTGGCGGACCGTATTGGGAACATGGCTATCATGTAGTCAAAGGTGTAGATAGAATTATTCCCGTAGATGTGTATATTCCTGGCTGCCCCCCACGTCCCGAGGCGTTGATTGGTGGGATTGTGATGTTGCAGGAGAAAATCATGAAGGAAAAGAATTTTGAAGGGGAAAGGAAAGAAGGTTAGAACCATAAATTGAAGGAAATCGGAAATGTTATCAGTCAAATAATGGGATATGAATCTGAGAAAGTAACTGGATAGCATCGGAAATGGAAAAGCTGAAAATTCCTGTTTTGCTTACGTATGAAACAAAAGATTGGTGTTCGCCATATATTGACTTTTTACGTGTGGACTTTATCCGAAAGAACAAAAATAATTTCTTGCTGTAAATAAAGAAATGCTAAAAAAGTAATGATTTATCGCTGGCTTTTTACTTTTTGAACGGTTGTATATTGAACGTAGTGAAAATATACAAGCTTCAAAACAGTAAAAGCCTAAAAAATAGGCAATCTGCCCATTTTGTATGAAAAACGAATCGTTTTCATTCTACTTTTTACCGTTTTGAAGGTTTGTGTTCCGTTTCGCTACACACAAACCTTCAAAAGGTAAAAAAGCCCCTAGGCTTAGGGTTTTAGCCTTTTTCGACTAACTCCACAAAAATTGTCAGACAACCCAAATTAAGTGTTTGTATAGGATTTGAATAAGTCTTGCTGCATTTTAAGTACGTTTACTTTTAACCCATTGCCGTACAAATCTCGATTAAAAATCCATCAAGGGCTCTAATGTATGAAACAACTTGTCCCCAAGGTTTTGTCTTTGGCCTTTCAACCATAACCGCACCTGCCTCAACGGCTATTTTAACGCTTGCCTCAACATTGTCTATTGTAAAGCCTATTTCAATACCAAATGGTTTGTGATTCAAACTGCTTTCAATAAATCCGTCTTTTAGGTTTGATTTAGCCAAAGCCATGGTTGCAAAAGACAGCGTTGTTTCACCTACTAAAAGTTCTCCATAATCATTTTGGATGTTACAAATTTTCTTGTAAACCCAAATGCTTTTTCCTAGAATTCAACTGTTTTTTCTACATCTCTAACGTACAGAATTGTGTATGCGAATTTTATTATTTCTTATTTTCTAATGTTAGTAATGTCAAAAGCTGGTTGCTATCATAAGCCCATACTGAAATCCAGGTCCACTTTTTCCTGTTCCTACAATCCTACCATCATAGCTGTAAACGCCTACTTCTGGCAATATGGAAATATTAGGCCTGATGTCTTTTTTTAAGCCGAAAGAAACGCCTGCGATATTGACGTAGTTTGCACTTGCGCCTTGTGGTGCGGTCGGAATAGCAAGGTTTACATACCTAGCCATAGTTGTCAAATGTGTCGTTTTATTTACGTTGTAAGTGCCTATCAAAGCTGCGTTTGGGCTATAAGCATATCTCGTTTTTTCATCAATAAGAACGTGCGCACCTCCTAATCCTAACACTACACCAAAGTCAAATTTACTTTCAGGTTTTATAAAACAATATTTTATGTCTAAGTTAACGCCAAAACCTGGCCCAACCGTAGCAAAAGGCAAAGGAATGGGAGCAAGTCTTAATCCTGCATCCAAACGTTCTGCTATGCCATACCTGAAACCTGCATGGGGAATTGTAAAAAATGCACTCAATAGTCTTGGATTGCCAAGAAAAACCATTTGTCCGCCCATACCCGCTGCAAATCCAAATTTCCCTTTATTCAATGTTCTTGCTGTCCCAAAGTTTACTACCCAGAAAGCGTAAGAGCTTGTTGGAATGGTCAGAAATGCGATTAAAATGAGTATTAAAATTTTTGTCTTAGTTATTCTTTTTAGCATTTTTATTTTGCCTTTTAATGGTAGTCTTCAGACAACAATCAAATTTTCGATGTCACTTTACCTAGCGCAAAAAATGTGTTGTAAACAGTAAATCATTCAATAATCAGTGCCACTTGAAAGTAATTGTTTACAGCTGCCAAAAGCCTTGTCTTGATGTAATATGAGTCGCAAAATATTTTGAACGCATAAAACTCATGGTTAGGTACATTAAACTCATCAAATAATAATACATCTCCTTTTTTTAGATAAGGGGCTATACTTGTCAGTGTATATAACGTAGATGAGAATAAGTCTGCATCTAGATGTACAATCTTCCTTTTTCCGTTTTTTAAATTATGATTTGAAAGGAAATTGGCAACCGTTTCTTGAAACAAGCCTTTTATGAACTTCCCTCTAATATCATCAATATTTGGAACATTTGCAGCCATATCTCCCTTATTGTATATCCCCCAACTCTCTGGCAACCCCTCAAAAGTATCAAATCCATAGAACCTACTGTCAGGATTAACGCAATTGGCAAGCCACCATTTAAAAGAATATGCCCCAGATACGCCAAATTCCAAATAGTCAATGCCTTCATTCTTAAGATTTAAGTTATCCACCACATTTTGGTACAATTGATACCGTTTCGTATAATCTCTTAGAGGGGAATAGAAGTCATTGAGTATCGTTTTTGTATCTTGACTAGCTGCCCATTTTGTAAGGCTTAATATGTTTGACATTGTCAATAGTGGCTCTCTAAGCCAGCCAATAAAAATATGCGGTTTTAGCATTAAAATGATTCCCTTTAGGAATGCCTTGACTTTTATAATTGTTCTATTCATATGTCGTGCTTATCACGTAACGCAGCCTTGCGTTCGTTTTTGCCGCCGCAAATATAAACATTTTCTCCAAACGACAAAAATCGCATAAAGTTGCTGTTCTAAAATCGATTGGGGTTGCGTGTTTTTTTGAGCTTGCGAGAAAAAATGAGGATTTGAGCAGACTGTTTGAGAACGTCCCGCAGCTTTGCGCCCGTTTTTGTCGTTACAAATATAAACATTTCCCCCAAAAACGACAAAAATCGCATAAAGTTGCTGTTCTAAAATTGGTCAGGATTGCGTGCTTTTTTGAGCTTGCGAGAAAAAATGAGGGCTTGAGCAGACTGTTTGAGAACGTTTTTGGGCTTGCCAAAGTTGGGGTTTAGAAGCATAAATGTTCATTTTAGCACAAATGTTTAATAGAAGTACAATGCTCAAAGTTAGTACTCATGCCCCAATTTTGGCAAACCCATGTTGTGCGTTCGCTTTTTTTCTTTACACCACTTTTCCATTTCTTGTTTTATATTTTGTTCTTTTGTTGTGTCTGCTAATAATTGTTTGTAGTTCATTTTCTTAATGTCCATACAATACTGAACCATTGTCCAATAATAGAAATATTCTCTTGGTGCAATTGTGCTATCATCAAATGTTATTTCCCAACTATTTTTGTCTGATTGATTTATTCTGTCTAAATTTTTTATCAGGTCATTCTTGTTTGTATTTTGTCTTGCAATATATTCAGCATAACCTTCCCATTTCCAATTGTCAATGTTAGCTATAGGTTTTGATTTCCAAAATCCAAATTTAGCAAACTGTAAACAATGTGTCATTTCGTGTGCTAAAAGTTGTGTTAAGTTCCATTTATATCCTTCTAGTTCAACATAATTTTCTTTAAAGTTGGCGTTGCCAAATAAAACTACTTTATCGTAAAATCCTCTTGCAAATTGCCTTCCACCAATTATTTCAATAAGTCGTGTATATTTTGAGCCGTCATTTAAGCAAATATCCATTTTAAATTTGTCATTATAAAATTCACTTGTTTTCAAAAGGTCGATTGCATCGTCAAGTTGTGAAGTTAATAATGGGTCAAGTTTTGTGTTATGGTAAATTGTAAATGTATTATGTGTTGTTTTCTTGGCGTATGTCAATATAGGATTTAAAATTATTATCAATAAAAGTCCTGCTATAAACAGTCCTGTTACAGTTAGTCTTAATGTCCATTTTCTAATCTTTTGTTTCATACGGAATGTTTCTATAAAGTGACGCACAACGGAAAAGTATTTATGAAGAAGGGGAATTAAAAGCACAAAAGTTTAATTTACCACAAAAGCCACTAAAAAGCACCTTAGCCCAAATTACGCACTTTTGCCCCTTTTTCATAAATACAATGTTATCGGCTGTTCTTTTTTTTGTCTGTGTTTCTGTCGTTATAAGTTTGTCGTGTTAAAAAGTCTATTTCCTGTATCTGTTCCACCCTTACCAACATATTTATTTTCTGAAACTCTCAACGCATAAAAATAAATGTTTGGGTATTTGTCAGCAAGTTGCAAAGCGTCATTTTGCATTATCAGAGTTGCAACAAAAATTTTATTTGTTTTACTCTCTTTGAGTTGTTCAATTATTTTTTCTATGCTTTTTCCTGTGTTTATTACAGCATCAACGATAATTACAACTTTGTTTTCTAAATCAATTTTCTCTGTTTCAAACTTGTCATCAAGAAAAAATTCACTATCAGAAAACACACTTCTTACACCTTCTGCGGCATATAGTCCTGCTCTCATAAGTCCGAAAATGACTATTTTATCTTTGTTGCTCAACTCAACACCTTTCTTAATTCCTTGAACGTGGTTGATTTCTGTTTCTGATAATTCAAATTCATCAAGCATTTGATAGGCAAGGTACTTGCCCATTTCAAAATGAATTTTGCAAAGTTCTGTTGAACTAATGTCTGTTCTCCTTGACTGTGTTGCCAATAGTTGAACAGCATTTTTATGGGTAAAATGATAGATTGGCATAGGTTAAAAACGTTCTTTGGTGTACTTTACTAATTCTCTTGATACTAATTCTACTGTTGAAACTTCTCTACGAACATAGAACATTTCTTTTTGTTCTTTTCCCGTTTTTCCATTGTTACAATAAATTTCCTGAGAACTTGGCTTTACTCTTAATAGCCATATCTCTTTATTTTCTACTGTTATCCAGTATCTTTTTTCAATTAATGCAGAAAAAGAATTGCCAATTCTATTTTCAATTACTTCGTCAAACTTTTTCATCAAAGCATCTTTTCCACCAATCTTTTCTAAATCTTTCTCCATTCCAAAAATATAAGGAGTATCATCCTTATGTTCATCAATACCTATTACAAGTTCTCCACCATTAGAATTAGCAAAAGCAACCAATGTTTTGACAACTGAATGAATTACGATTTCCTCTTGTTCTTTTGTTTTTAATTTTTCGTAAATTTCCTTTTTTTTCTTTTCTGCATTTTCTTTAATTTGAGAAATTCCTTTTTTTTCTGACTTTTCTAATTCCAAAGGATATTCATCTTCTAAAAACTTCTTGTCGTCTTTACTAAGGACAGGAACTAAAAAAGTTGCTTTAAATTCAACCTCATTGTTTTCTGATTTCATTAAATCCAAAATGTATTGTTCATCAATTTTTTTCTCAAACTGATTTTTAGTTTGTTCAATTATATCTTCAAGATAGCTGTCATCTCCAATCACATTATCAAGCAATTGAAGTACACGCAAATCTTTCAGACAAGAATTGCACTTGATTGTCTTTTCATTGCCTTCTTTATATTTTTCCAATGTTTTACGTTCTATAAAATATGGTTTTTCTTCGGCTTCGTTCATCAAACAGCCACAAGGGATATGTTCAAAAGCCAATTTTTCTGCTTTCTCAAAACTCTCATTTATTTCTTCTATGTTCTTACGCAGAATAGTTAAAGCATTTCGCTTATCACTACCCGAAACACGAATATTAATTTGCCTATCATAAAATTTTTCGGTTACCTCAACAAAAGCATTGTCAATCTTGAAAACAACTCCTGTTTTCCATTGTAAATTCCCGTGAATATAGCGATTGAGTTTTACAATTAGTTGAGAAATAATGCCTTTGGGCATAAACTTGGCATAATGGTAACGAAAATAAATTTCGTTCTCACCAAAACAAGTATTTAAGTAAGACTTATCTTTAGGATTTTCTGAAAGTAGTTGAGGGGCAATGTAAGTTTTATTGCTCTCCACTTCATAGCAAAGTAAAAAGTTAACCATTAGTCGAACCAAATCATTTCGTTTAGAAGCTGGGTAATTTGCCCAAATTCTATCCAAATCCTTAAAAGTAAATTTGCCAAAATTTTCTGTTACCTTTTTATCTAGTAAAACTAAATAAACAGCCTCAGTAGCCCAAGATTTATTTAAAATAATGGTGTTCCGTAATAGACTATCATTCTGAAAATGTAAAAAAACTCCCAATTCGTGCAAAATCCTTGAAATTCTTAATGATTGTTCGGTATCAAGTTTGGTAATTTTTTCGTAATCCTCAAAAGAAATGAAGGGTTCTGTCTTTGCTACTAATATATCTCGAATTGATAGCCAACGATTAAGCATTTTTTCAGTACCTATGTGAGGTAATTTTTTAAGACTATTCTTAACAACTTTTGTAAGTTTATCAAGTCCTTCATTATTTTGCAAATTCACATCAAAAACACCAACTATAATGTCTTTAAATCGGCTTAAAATAGCATTAGGAAGTTCTTTTTTAAAGGAATGTTTCTCATTTAGTACAATAATAACAGGACTTTTTGCTCCAAATAATTCAATCATATTGAGCCAATAATAAAAATCTGTTTTTTCGGCACGAACATCAACTACTAAAACATACAAAGACCTTTCTGTTAAGAAGTATCTATGGGTTGCGTGCATAATATCCTGACCACCAAAATCCCAAATATTAGCTTGAAATTTTTGGGTATCATTGTAATCAAATTCCCATTTTTGAACCTCAACGCCCTTAGTCATAGGCTCATCTTTTTTAAGTACATAACTTGGCTCTCGTAATTTTTCGGACAGGGAAGTTTTGCCTGCTTCTGCTTCACCCACTAAAATTAATTTAGCCTCATAAACATAGCTCTCGCCACCTCGTTCTTTATCCAAGAACCATTGTTTGACAATTGGGCAAACATTGTCTTTTGATGTTAATCCAAGTAACTCTTTCTGAACATTCTTGATTGGATTGCCAAATAAGTATAGATAGTCAAGTTTGTGTAGTAGATTTATACCATCTGGAATTGATTTAAGGTAGTTATTATTCAATCTCAAACTTGTGAGATTTTGTAACTGTTCAATTCCCTTAGGTAAAACAGAAATTTTATTATTACCAATAAATAATTCTTCCAAATTTGTTAATGATAGTACTTCCTGCGGAAAGTGTATAAAATTATTATTACTTAAAACTATTTTTTTTAGTTTTTTCAAATTTGAAATTTCGTTAGGTAAACTCGAAATTTTATTATCTGTTAAATCAAGGATTTCCAGATTAGTCAATTTTGCAATTTCTTTTGGAATAACACTAATAGAATTTTTTTGAGGTGTTCTATATTTCCCCAAAATCAATGTTTTTAATTGCGTAATTTCAAATAATTCCTTTGGGAGTTCATTGATTCCCAATCCACTCAAATCTAAGAAGTCCCAATTGTTCTTTTTGGCTTGATTAATTTTATTTAAGACTATCTGCATAGTATTTTTCAATTAAGTGGTTAATTTGAATAAAATCCGAAATTGGTAAATTAGAATGAGAAACGTCTGTAAATGTAATTTGTTGTAAATGAGGTATTTCGTGAGAATTAGGCATAAAATCCTTATTCATTTTCTCATTAACTACTAAATACGAATGATGAGCTTCTTTGAGCATTTCAAAGTCAATCATTGTATCGCCAAATGCAAAGACTTTTTTATTGGCACTCCTTAATGAGTTCGTGATTATTCCTTTTGCGTCTTTGTCAATAACAAAATTATCATCAGGAAAATAGTTACCACCTATCAAATGCACAAAATCAAGCGAATGATTTTTAATCACATTTCTCCAACTTTCTGCTATTCCAGAAGTGATAAGAATAAGTTCTACCTTATCTTTTATCGCTTCTATAAATGAAATAAATTGAGGGTAAATTCTAACACATTTTGCACTTTCAATACAAGAAAGTTGGTAATTTTCTTTTTCTATTTTAGAATAATACTTTGCAACATTATGAAATGCTTCAAATGAATATCCGTATTGCATAAAAATACCCTTTATGTCATTGTAATCAAGGTTAAGATACTCAAAAAAAAATTTGGTACTGTCAGTAGGTATAAGAGTTCTGTCACCATCAATAATTACATAGATAGTTTTTTGGCTGGAAGCTAAAAGACAACTTATTGCTTTATTTACCCTTTCTTGATTTTCTTGTTGAGATAGCATTTTTATAAGTTAAAGTAATTGCAAATAAAATCTACAGATTCAGCCTTGTTTGTAGAATTTAAAATATGAAGATTAAGTTTTCTAGCGTTACAAAATACTTTAAGTTCATTCATCTCAAACTCAATCCAATTTGAAATTGTTGTTATTGAATAGTTTCGTTTTCTAGAAGTATCTAATTGAAGTCGGTTATAAATAATTTCGGGTGGTAAATTCAAATAAATATAGTCAGTGTAAAATGTTATATCTTTTGAAGTCATTACATTCTCGAACTCATATTCTCCTTTTGCAAAGACTAAATGTCCATCAATAATTATATGCTTTCTCTGCTTTACTTGAATTTCCCAAGCCATTTCTATTGCCTTCTCTCTAAAAAAATATTTTTCATCTTCCGATAATTTTTTGAAATTCTCTAACGCCATTCCTGCTGCTTCAGTTACAAGTTTCGAACCTTCCAACCAAATAGCGTTGGAAGTAAGTTTGCATACTTCTGAAAGGATAGTGGTTTTGCCTGTTCCGCTAACACCGTATAATCCAATTCGTTTATAATAGACTTGCTTTTAGTTAAAAATGAAACAAATAAGGGCGAATTATAGTTTATATACTTTAAAATATTTAATAATTGTACTAAATAAATGAGTAGTATTTACCATAACGCAAAAACAGAGCGTCAATA
>JAAFHL010000150.1 GCA_013298365.1 Bacteroidota bacterium
GAGAACGACCCTGCTGACGTACATACCTTTTTGAGCTATATGAAGCGTGAGCAATATGGCGATTTCCCAATTTTGTTTGGGCAATATTATACCGATCAGCCGATGGATTATGACAGAGAAACCAAAGAATATGTCATTGATACGCTAACAAATAAATATAAAGAAATTGGCGAAAAACCAAAACCTGTCTATCAAAAACGCTTTTTCCCTCGTATGTGGGACAGAAGCCGCTATACAGCAGGTCCTTATGGTTATATTAATTTCGTATCTAATAAAGGTGCTGACCCACGTAATCCGATGGACGACAAGCCCACAAGTGGCGATAATATGCGCTTCTTCTTGCAATATCAAATCGGGCATATGTATTTACGCTACTTTATGTGGAACTTTGCAGGGCGTGAAAGCGATATTCAAGATGCGGGCTGGGAAAGTGGTTTGAACTTTGGCAGAAATGCTAAAATGCCTAATACCGTTAAAAATGATGCAGCTAAAAATCACTATTTCTTCATTCCGCTTTTACTCGGACTTTTGGGGATTTATTGGCAGATAAAAAAAGATGCAAACAATGCCATTGTAGTAGGTTTGTTATTCTTCTTCACAGGTTTTGCCATTTTGGTTTATTTGAATCAGCCGCCTATGCAGCCTCGTGAAAGGGATTATGCCTTTGCAGGTTCTTTCCAAACCTTTGCTATATGGATTGGATTGGCGGTTGTTGCTTTATATGATTTGTTGGAAAGGTATTTAAAAGGTGTTTCTGCCTACGTTTCAACGGCTGTGGGAATGATTGCACCGATTTTGATGCTTGCGCAAAACTATGATGACCACTCTCGTGCAGGCAATTATGTGTGTCCAGATTCTGCTTACAATTTGCTTAATTCTTTGGAAAAAAATGCCGTTTTATTTACAAATGGAGACAATGATACTTTCCCATTATGGTATGCACAAGAAGTAGAAGGTGTGCGCCCCGATGTGCGTGTATTGTGTTTGAGTTATGTAAACACAGACTGGTATATCAACCATATGAAGTTGAAGATGAATGAGTCTGAGCCTTTGCCTATCACATTGAAGGAGTCGCAATATACCGGAACCATGAAACAATATACAGAGTTTCAAACCGATAAAATAAACGTTTCACTTCCTGCGGATACCACACAACTATTGGCGAATAAAATCATTAACAAAGAAGAAGCAAAATATGTACAATCGCCTATGCAATGGACAATTCCGATTCGCAAAGAAGGTGGCGGACGTATTTTGATGCTTGCCGATATTTTGATTAAAAACTTGGTAGAAAACGTAGCAAAACAAGGTTGGAAACGTCCGATTTACTTTGCAAATACCGTTTCGCCTTCGAGTTTCTTAGGTTTAGAGCCAAATTTGCGTCAAGAAGGTTTGGCATATCGTATTGTTCCTGTAAGAAAAGAAGACGGACAAGACAGATATGAAGGCTTCAAAGGTAGCATTAGAGAAGATTTGATGTATGAAAATATGGTCAATAAATTCAAATTCAGAAATTTGAATAATCCTGAGATTTACTATGACGAAAATACTCGCCGTATGTTGGGTAACTATTATAATACCTTCATTCGCCTTGCTTCTCGTTATTTAGATAAAGCGGAAGCAGCAGAAAAAGGGGTTCAAATGCAAGTCATAGACGCAACAGGCAAACCCATGTTAGATGCTACGGGAAAACCGGTAATTCAAATGGACAACAGCAAGATAAATCCTCAATTAGCTGGAGAATACCGAACAAAAGCAAAAAATGTAATTGCAAAATTGGATTCTGTATGTCCTTACAAGCAATTGCGTCCAGATGCGTATTTGGTAGTGAAAATGGGCGAGATTTACAACCGTCTTGAGATGAAAGATAAAGGCAAAGAATGTATAGATTTTGCGATTGATTGGTGCGATAAAAATCTTACCTATTATGAAGGACAAAAACTTTATTATGGCAAGAAAAATAACGAACTTGCTGCAATGCAAGTACTTATGAATTATTATCAGCGTTCTAATCAACCTGCAGAACTCAAGAAAATCCAAGATCAATTTGGGGGAATGATTGAGCGTGCAAGTAATGCTATGCAAGGCGGCTATGATGAATAAAGACAGCGAAAACGCATAATTTCTCCGAAAAAGTATGCGTTTTCCCTATCCTCAATACTGAACTTGATTTTGATATAAAAACTGCGTAGCAAAAATTCATGGATTTTTGCTACGCAGTTTTTTGTATATTGAGCGTAAAAATCGGACAATCAGGTATTATTTAGCAAAATGGAAAGGAGAGCGAACAATTATTGCGAGATAGGACAACTTATCAGCAGGCAGGCATCCCCCGTCAATCCTTTTTTGACAAAAAATGGGTTGGAAAGTAATCAGGTAAATCCGTATTATTATCGGACACTACAAGACTTAAAGCTCAAATGGATACTCTATAAACAATATCATACCCTTTCTGATACACAATTAGATGATATTGATGCTGCTTTTACACAAGGGCTTAATAATCTTATCTCAAGTCTTAGACGTACAGCCTTTGATATGACTAATTTCAAACACCTTAGGCTTAGGGTTTTAGCCATTTCCGACTAACTCCACAAAAATTGTCAGACAACCTAGTTTATTATAAACGAAATCGAAATTTAGTTGTAATTTAGCGTAATAATACAGAATATTAAAATCCTAAACAGCAATTTATATGAAAAACAAACCGTTAATATACGCACTTTTATGCTTGCTCCCACAACTTGTTTTTTCGCAAGGCGAAAAAGATTGGTGGTATTTTGGTTTTAATGCAGGCTTGCATTTTGTAAATAATGTGCCAATTCCTTTGAATAATGGCAAAGTAAACACAAAAGAAGGTTGCGCCACCATCTCAGACCTAAATGGGGACTTACTTTTTTATACAGATGGCATTACCATTTGGACAAAAAATCATACCACAATGCCTAATGGCGGAGGCTTAAAAGGAGACCCTTCTTCTACCATGTCTTCTATGTGTATTCCCTTGCCTGGGAGTGTGAGTAAATACTATGTCTTTACAACACCCGCAAAAGCAGAAGACGGCTTGTACTATTCGATTGTAGATTTAACCCTAAATAATGGCTTAGGAGACGTTGTTGCAGGGCAAAAAAATGTGATGCTATTGGATAGAACTTGTGAAAAAGTTACTGCGGTGAAAAATGCCAATAATACAGGTTATTGGGTTTTGGCGCATTATTTTCCAGGAAACGAATATCATGCATATGAACTCACAAGCACAGGCTTAAATACTACGGCTGTTATTACAAGTATTGGCGTTTCGCTTCCAAGTACAAATCCATCAACTGCTATTGGGTATATGAAATTTTCCCCTTTGGGCAATAAATTGGCAGTCGCACATACGCAGGCTGCAAATGGCTTGTTAGAAGTATATAATTTTGATGCGAATACAGGCGCACTAAGCCCTCAATTTTCTATTGCAGGAAGTGGATTTAATGCGTATGGGATAGAATTTTCCGCAAATGGGCAATATTTGTATGTAACTACACTTTCGTCCCCCTACAAAGTTTTTCAGTTAGATTTGTTTACCCCACCTAATCAAACTGTTGCAAAGACTTTGATTCACACCGATTCTACGGATCAATTAGGTTCGTTGCAGATTGGTCCTAATAATAAAATTTATGTAACGGTGAAAGATGATAGCACCTTAGATGTCATTAATGACCCGATTTTGGGGGGAACTGCGTGTAATTACCAAAAAGCTGCCGTTTCTTTGGGAACAGATGCCTATTTGAGTTTGCCTAACTTTGTGCAAGGGCTTTTTATTCCGCCCAATCTATCTGGAAATGCCGTTTGTATGGGCAATACCATTGTTTTGTCGGGGGCGGCTGTGCCAAATAGCATAAGTTATCAGTGGACGGGACCGAATGCTTTTTTTCTGGCACAACTAACGGCTACTATCAGTGGCGCAAGTGCGGCAGATGCGGGGGATTATTATTTTTCGGCTTTTGATGCAAATGGGCTTTTGTTGTTTAAAGATACGGTTACGATTACAGTCAATCCAAACTATGTAATCAATTTGCAAGATACCTTTTGTCGAGGAGGGACGTATATTTTCCCTGATGGAACGACTACGATGTCTGAGGGATTGTATGATATTTTATTGCAATCTTCGCAAGGTTGTGATAGCCTTGTAAAAGTCAATTTATATCAAACACCTTCGCCCATTTATGTATTAAATGACACTTTTTGTCAAGGAGGTACTTATCTTTTGCCCAATGGCACAAGTGTGGAAAATGCTGGTTTTTATAATGTAGAATGGAACGCAGTAAATGGCTGCATTGCAATTTATGAGGTCAATTTATTTGAAAGACCTGCGCCTGTTTATATGGTAAATGATACCTTTTGTCAAGGAAGGACGTATATCTTGCCCAATGGAACAAGCGTAAACACAGCAGGAAATTATCCTGTTACCCTCAATTCACCACAAGGCTGTGATAGTATTATTATCACACAACTGTATATGCGTGCTGCACCCAATATTTATCTTGGGGCAGACAAAACCATCTGTGAAGGTACAAATATTACTTTTTCTGCGCCAGATGGCTTTGCATCTTATATCTGGAACAGCAATGTAAATCAAAATCAAAGCGTTTTTGTAGCTTCACAAATGGGGCAGTATTGGGTACAAGCACAAAATACACAGGGCTGTTGGGGAAGTGATACCATTGAAATTGTAGGATTTTATCCCAAGCCGCATCATTTTTTGCCCAAAGATTCTTTTTTATGCAATAATAACACTGGCGAAGATATTTACATCAAAGTAAATGGCTTTCTTTCCTATTTGTGGGGGAATGGAAGTACTCAAAATTTCTTGTCTATTCAAGATACAGGCAATTATTATTTGACAGTAGAAAATAATTTTGGTTGTTTTGGCACAGATACTTTCTATGTTAAACAGGCTTGTCCTTTGGAAATTTATTTTCCTAACGCCTTTACGCCCAATCGTGATGGCAATAATGATGTTTTTGAGGTGATAGGGCAAGGGATAGACTTTTTAGAATTGCATATTTTTGATGCTTGGGGACGTTTAATCACGACTTTGCATAGCTCACAAGACGTTTGGGACGGTACACAGCAAGGAAAAGATGCCCCTGAAGGCGTTTATAGTTATAAGGTGGAAGCAGCATCTATTTTGGGACAAAAAATGCAGCGAGGCGGAACAATAACCTTAATTCGTTAAAATAAAAAACATATTTATTGCCTATTTAGGATAGAAATTGAGAGAAATGTATAAATTTGCGCTTAAATTCATTATTTATATTCTTCTTGCAATTCATAACTAAATATGCTTCAACGTTTTACATCATTTTTTTTCTTATTTATTCCGCTTCTTTTGTTGTCTCAGCCAGAACCTAAGGCGCAATCGAAAGTAGGAATGGCTTTGCGCATGATAGAGAGAGGCGACTCGCTTTTGGAGGCAAATCAATATCAACAAGCAATAGAATTGTTTAGCAAAGCCCGTACAGCTACGGATTTGTTGGAGATTCGAGCAATGGCAGCTACAGGTTTAGGCTCTGCGTATAGAGGGGCAAAGGATTATACACAGGCAGAAAATAGTCATCTTGAAGCCTTGCAACTGCGCAGAAGTGCCGTTTCAAGTACAGGAATATTGCCTGCTGTACAAGAAAACTTGGCAGTAACTTTGAATAATCTGGGGATTGTGTGCAGAGACATGAAGGCAACAAAAAGGGCGAAGGATTATTTCACAGAATCCTTGGAAATAAGACGCAAATTGGCGGAAAAAGACCCTAAAAAATACAGCTCAAATGTGGCGGCAACGCTGAATAACTATGCAAATTTGCTTTCAGATAATAGTGATTTAGTAACTGCTGAAAAGTTATATCAGGAAGCATATGAGATTTATCAAAACTATACAGGCACAAAAACGCCTCGTATGCTTGCCGAAAAGTCTGCAACAATCAACAACCTTGCTGCCTTGTATGTAAGCAAAAAAGATTATACGAAAGCGCAGACATATTATGAAGAAGCCATCAATATTACAGAGGAATTGTCGGAGGAACGCCCCGAGATTTTTGAGCCGAATTTGATGACAATGTGTACAAATGTGGCTACTTTATTTTCAGATTTGAAAGAATATAATAATGCTATTCCCTTCTTTATCAAGGCATTGTATTACTGTAATAAAGTTTTGGGTAGAACACCAGATGTGTATCTTACTGATTTGCAGTTACTTCACAATGATATTGCGGTTGCTTACTTGAATTTAGGTGACTTAGATGGAGCAAAAGAGCATCTCAAAGAAGCAGAAGATTTATGCGAATATTTGACCAAAATTTATCCGGACAGATACCCCACAGGTTTCATGGCTTTATATGAAAACATTGGTTATTACCATGCGGCTCGGAAGGATTTTACGACTTCGATAGATTATTATCAAAAATCTTTGAAATTGAGACAGGAATTGTTGAAAACAGAAAAGTCAGAGGAGGTTTATTTTAAATTGCCAATGACTTATATGAGCATGGGCAATGTATATGTAGCAAATCAGGATTTCAAAAATGCAGAAGAAATGTTTACCTTGGCATTACAAGCCTGTGAAAATGCCAAAAATCCTGACTCCGATAATGCTTTGTTTTATACTTATAAGTCTTTGGAAAGCATGGGAAATATGTATTTGAATGAAAAACAACTTAAGAAAGCGGAAACAAATTGGTATCAAGGCTATCGTATTTTGGAGGATTTGGTAAAAAAGAAGCCAAATATCTATGCCTTTGATGCCGCAGAATTTTCCTATAATTTGGGTAAATATAATTTGAGTAAATGGCGTGAACACCCGAATAAAACCAATTATGAGCAAGCAAATGGCTTATTTGAGCAGGCAATTGTGTATGCAAATAAAGTAAAAGGACCTAAATCGGATAAATTAAAAGAACTGACAAAGCCTTTTTTATTGGAATTGAATCCGCCTGTAGAGGAGGTTAAAGAGGAAGAAAAACCTGCAAAAACCAAAAAAGAAAAAACAGACAAAGAAGTTGATGAGGTAAGACCTGCGAAGGAGGAAAAAATAGAAAAACAAGCACCTGCAAAATCGGAAAAACCGGTAAAAGAGGAGAAAAGTAAAAAAGAAAAAAAAGCCAAAGATACAGAAGATAAATAGGCAGCGATAGTATGTTGCCCATGCACTGTGTTACCCACAAAAATAAATCGTTTTTGTGGGTGTTTTTTAATGGTTTTAGCTTAAAAAATCGCTTCACTGCTTTTGCATCTTTATTTGGTACTTTATTTTATCCTCATTCCCAAGGCAACTATTGTTTAACTTTTTTCGTAATAGTTCAAACAAAATAAGCTATTATTTATTTGATTACATATATCTATTTTATTATTATGAAAAAAAATTTATTTTTAGTGCTAATCTTGGTATTGACGAGTCTGCAAACAATCTTTGCCGTAACCCCTGTAAGTGGTGGCATCTATAGCAATACTACTTGGACTTTGGCAAATAGCCCGTATCTAATGACAGGTCCTATCGTTGTGTTTCCGAGTAAGACCCTCACAATTGAGCCTGGCGTTGTTATAAAGGTGCAAGGAGGTACAGACCCTACAAGCGGCTATCCTAAGAACTATCTTGAGATTAGGGGAAATTTGGTGGCAGTCGGAACAGCAAATGCCCCCATTATTTTTGCTACCGATTCAATCAATTCGCCCAATTTTGTGCCTTATACTACTCCGTATGAACAATGGTATGGCATTGTTATCAAATCGGCACAAGGTGCGACTGCCTCTTTGAACTATTTTACCTTAGACCATACTTATTTTGGGATTGATAATCAAAATCTAAATGCCACGGATTCTATTTCGCTCAAAGGTTGTACTTTTTCTAACAATACTACTGCTTTTGGTATTACAGGACAGGCAACCTTAGATAGTTGCTTTTTTATTAATAATCAATATTGCTTTAGAGGGGGTTCACAACATGCACTAAATGTGCTTAATACTAATTTTTCTGGCAACAAATTGTGTGTTTACAACTATGGATTAGTAACTAATTTGACAAATTGTGTCTTTGAAAACAATGAAATTGCAATCTCTGCTACTGCGGGCGGACTTGTTACGGATTGTGTTTTTAATAATAATTATTATGCTTTCTTTGATGATTATGCAAACAGTTTCATTATCTCAAATAGTAGTTTTACTAACAATGTTACGGCGATAAAGTTGATGAAAAATAGTAGTATTACTAATTCGGAATTTGCGAATAATGGTTTGGCAATTGGATTGGCAGAGGGCATGTTTGTGCAAAATTGTAATATCAGCAACAATCAAACTGGGATAAAAACGTATGGTCAATTCATGCCTGGGCAACTCATTATGGACGTAAAAGATAACCTAATTTGCAATAATACCTTGTATAATGTAGAAAATGCAACAGATTTGAATTTGGGTTTGGAAAGAAATTGCTTTTGTAGCACAGATTCTACCGTTATAGAAAACTTGATTTATGATGGCTATGATGACATTACAAGGGGATTATACAATTATGCAATTTATGATTCGGCTTGCCTAAATATCATAAGTTATGTTACAAAAGTGGAACTTACAACGGGTGTTGAACAGGAAACGGTTTTATCGCCTTTTGTCTTATCTCCAAACCCTGCTACAACAAGCATAAGCGTAGAAACGCAAAATCCTGCCATGTTTAATGCTGCTTTGCAAATCATAGACATGAATGGCAGAATCATAAAATCAAATCTTGCTTATTCAGGCAATGTCGCTATCATAGATATAAGTGATTTGCCACAAGGAATGTACATGCTGATAGAAAACGCTTCTGCAAATAGACAACTATTTGTGAAACAATAAAAATATCGTTCTTAAACCTGCAAATATTTTCTTATTCTCAAACAAATTATTTATTATTTCAGAACAATTATGAAAAAAATCGCAATTTCAGTCTTTTTCTTTTGTGCTTTTGTTACAAGCATTTTGGCACAAACACCCGTTAGTGGTGGCATTTTTAGCAACACTACCTGGACATTGGCAAATAGCCCTTATTTGATTACAGGACCTATCGTAGTATTCCCAGGAAATACCCTCACGATTGAGCCGGGGGTAAAAGTCAAAGTACAAGCAAATATCAATCAGACTACAGGTATTTCTAATAATTATTTAGAAATCAGGGGTAATTTAATCGCAGTAGGTACGGCTAATGCGCCCATTATATTTACGACAGATTCTATCAACTCTCCCAATTATGTGCCTGTTTACACGCCTTACGAGCAATGGTATGGCATTGTGATAAAATCTATACAAGGGGCAACAGCTTCGTTCAATTATATTACCATTGACCATAGCGGATATGGAATTGACAATCAAAATGATAGTACTTCGGCTACTATTTCCCTAAAAGGTTGTACTTTTTCCAACAATACTTGGGGCTTGAATATGTATGGTCCTGTTGCATTAGATAGTTGTTTTTTCATCAATAATATTTATCCCCTAAAAGGCGACCCTTTCTACAAGTTGAGTGCCGTCAATTGTGTTTTTAATGACAATGAAAGTGCTATTCCTTATTATGGTGGAACTTCTGACTTTGAGAATTGTAGCTTTGATGGCAACGTTTATGCCGTTCAAAATAGCGCAGGGGGTATTGTAAATAACTGTACTTTTACCAATAATGAATATGCTTTTTTCAATGTGTATGGTAATTATACCCTTACAACTTGTACTTTTACAGGCAACAGTACTGCCATTCTCTCTATCGAAAACAGCAGCATAAGCGATTGTCAATTCACCGATAATGGTTTGGGAATTGGAGTAGGTTCAGGCATGTTAGTACAAAATTGTGAGATTAGCAACAATCAAGTAGGCATAAAAACGTGGGGGCAATTTATGCCGGGACAGCTAATTATGAACGTAAAAGACAATCAAATTTGCAATAATACCCTGTATAATGTAGAAAATGGAACAGATTTGAATTTGGGTTTAGAAAAAAATTGTTTTTGCACTTCTGATTCTGCCCTCATAGAAAGCTTAATTTATGATGGCTATGATGACATTACAAAGGGATTATACAATTATGCCATTTATGATTCGGCTTGCCAAAATATCATAAGCTATATTACAAAAGTGAACCTTGGTACAACTGATGTAGAAACGGAATCGGTTTTATCGCCATTTACTCTATCACCTAATCCTGCTGCAACAACTTTAAGGGTAGAAACGCAAAATCCTGCCATGTTCAATGCTGCTTTGCAAATCATAGACATGAATGGCAGAATCATAAAATCAAATCTTGCTTATTCGGGCAATGTTGCCATCATTGATATAAGCGATTTGCCACAAGGA
>JAAFHL010000151.1 GCA_013298365.1 Bacteroidota bacterium
AGTCTTTTGTTGCAAAGGTAGCAGCGTATTTGGATAGTCAGCATGTTTGAGTGTATTTAGCGGTATTGTATAAAAATTAGTCGTTTCATTAGGCAAAACGGCGTAGTAGCTTTGATTCTTGCTGTTTTTAAACAACCAAAAACACCTTTTAAAGAACTAAGATAGGTTTTTAAAAAGGGGAAATGTGTTTCAATGCAATCAAAATCGCTTTCAAAGGGGATTTAAACGGTGTTTAAATAGGGGAGAAAAGAACCTTTTTTAATTCTCTGATAAAGATTTTGCGTATTTGGAAGTAGGAAATTGGTTTTCGGGGTAGCAACTTTGAAAGTTACAAGGCAAACTTTGAAAGTTATAAGGCAAATTTTAGTTTCCACAACGCAAACATGAGGGAAGTAAAGGAGTGTTGGTGGTAGATTGTTTGATGTATTAGGTGTTGCGGTCGGAGACCGCATATCATTGATACATGCAAGTGCCGCCTGCGGCTTAACACTTGCATGTACTGGGGTTTAAACTACGGAAATAAACGACTTTCTAAGAAAAAGCAAGGGGGTGTTTCGGCTCTAGCCGAAAAAACAACTAATTTAGCCACGCTATTAACTTTATGTGGTGATTGCAAAGCAATTATTAATAATTTGATTCACTACTAAGGAAGAAGTGCTAATGATTGATACTATTAAGTGTGGTGGCTTTGCAGCGAATACTTAGTGGTACAAAGGGTTTTGGCAATCTCAAAGTCATTTATATCATTCATTATCGCAACAAGTACGGTATTTTCGTCTTGCATGGCTCATTTTATGGGAATTTCGTTTTACCTTATTTTCGGGGGTAAAGATAATATTTTTAATTTGTAATCGTAGAAATTGCAAGACAAGTATGCGTAATTTGCGGATTTACTTGGATTTTCACCTCATAATCCCCACCACTATACCAACCATCAAATAACCTTTTCACCCGATTCAACACAATATTACAAGCTCTTTGTTCATGTTCGGAAAGCGCAAAATAATCTGCACAAACTCTTTTGGGGAAGATATATGCTTTGCCTTTTTCTACCAAAACCGCAAAAACTGTGGTAGTTTCTGTGATAAAAGTGCCTTCTTTTTCGTGCGCAAATTGCTGATATTCATAGATTTCGCAATGTGTTGTAAGTAAAAAGGAAGGATAAGGCAAAATGACATTTGCTTGATAGACTTTTGCGTCTCTTTTGGGGTTGTAAATAAAACCACTTTTTTGAATGTCTCTACGGACAGCAAAATAGGCTTTGCCGCCTTTTTTCAATAATTCGGAAACTGCCATGAAAACGTGTGCCTGTTCTTCGGGCAGCAGTACGTTTAGGACATAGTTACATAAGATAGTATCATATTGTTTTTTAGGATATTGCGGCGAATAATAAGGGTCGTAGCCATCTACGTTAAAGCCTTTTTCTTGCAAAAAAGAAATGTCTTTTCCCAAGCCGCAGCCAAAGTCTAAAATGTCGCCTGTTAGCTGATTTCTTTCCCATAAAATACGGGTAGGAAAAGAGACATTTTCACGTTCTTTGACAGTAAGATGCGAATTGGGATTGTTTGGCGATTGAAATATCATGGTTTGTACGTCCAGTCTGGTGTGAAACCCATGTTTTTGGCAATTTGGTGCATGGGCAAAATGTTATCTTTGAGTATATTACAAAAATCTGTCTGCGAAAGTTGTTGAATTTCTGTCAATTCTTTGGAAAATAATAAGCTATAATCTTCTAATAATTTCGTTTTGCCAAGCCCAAAATTGAGTTGAAACGCCTCATATTGCATATTCAAAAATGGGGCTAAATAGCTTTTTATATTTGGCAATTTATCGCTTTTTGCAGAATTTACATTCGGAATAGTGGGCAATAAATTCCACAATAAATCATGTCCTACAAAAGACCAAGGCAGAAAATGGTCAATGCTTATTTTTTCTTGCGAAAGATTTTTATTGGAATAAATACATTGAAAATCAGTTTTTTGTGTTAAAATATTTTTCCAAAAAGTTTTCCCATTTTTCAAATCTCTTTGCGTTTCTGGTTCTAATTTATCGGCAATATTCGGAACATTTGGATTGTTTTTTTGTAGATAACGCAAGAGATTCCATTTACAAAAATCAGTTAAAATTACTTGATGTTTTTGTAGGTATTTGTGCCATAAAGGGTGTAAAATGATATGTTTTTTATCTGTTGAAAACTTGTAAATCGGGTAGTTTTCATGATTCAAAAAATCAAGATTTGCGTATTCTACGATTAATTTATTCTTTTCAGCATCTACTATTCCTGTCAGTTTTTCTGCAAAAAAAGGCGTAAGAAAACGAAAAGGAACGTATTGCAAAAGTTCTTTGATGATTTTATGCACATTTTTATCTTCCAAATTTTCCCCAAGCCATTTTTCCAATGCTTGACTTTTGTAGTCAGTGAGGATATGATTTTGTGCTATCAATGCTTTGATATGAATCACAAAACTATCTTGTTTACCAAAAGACAAATGATAGGCATTTATCGGAAACCAAACTTTCGCTATCATCTTGATAGCCAAGTGATTCATAGAAATTATTTCTTTATTTAGGCTTTCTAAAATCGCTAAAAACCAAATATATTTATAAGAATTAGTGGTATTTCCGAAAATAGCCGTCAGTTTTTCGATACGTAAATTGTCTGAATTTGGGAGTGCGTTCATGTTTGTATGTGTTTATTTCCCGCCCGAAATACCGAGAACATGTCTAAGTTTTTTCATAAAACTACTTTTATTACTTGAAAATATACCTGATGCAAATGCTTAAAATCATTATCAGCAGAAATATGTCTTTATCGCAGCACTTTCTACATTACGAAGATACATTAGCAAAATATTTGTATCAAACACATATCTCATAGCATCTGCATTAAGGTTTCGATAGGTTCTTGCAAATCAATAGATTGTCGCAATTCATTCATTTTTTGAATATTAAAATTAGTAAATCCTTGCGCTTTTTTCAGTGCTTCTATGTCTAATTTCTTTCTACGAGGTTTTGCCAATCTTTGCAAAATATCGGCTTCTTCTTTGACTTCTTGAATGAGTTTGTCCAATTTTGCCAAAAAATAGGCATCTCTCATTTCCATAATCTGAGAAATGATATGTACTTTTAGGGTATCTGTATGTAGTGTAGTCATATTATGGATAGTTGATAATAATACAAAAATACGAAAAATTGCAAACAAAAATATCATAAACGGATATGTTTTGCTTGAATCAATGCAAAAATAGATATATTGCGAGGGCAGCACTGTTTTTCCCGCCCGAAATACCGAGAACATGTCTAAGTTTTTTCATAAAAGCACTTTTATTCACTATCTAATATTTGGTTAATTTTGTCTTGAAGTTGCTGATTATCGGGCATACCCAATCGTCCAGACAGTGTTTGGACGATTGTAATCCTAAGCCTATTACGCTGCCACAAAATTCATTTGCTCTCTTGCCGCAGGTGGAATAAATCCTAATACAATATCTTGTTTTTCAATCCCTTGTGAAAGCAACTCCTCAACCACATCAAATTCTGTATTATTTTGTTGTACCCATATTTTGTCATCTATAATATCAATATGAATATTGGTTTCATGGAAAAAACGTTGCTTTTGCCAGCCCAATGTGATGAGTTGAAAATGATTGTGCAGGGTGTCTGTAATAAGTTCATCACGTATTTCTGTTGCACCGATTGTCGTAGAACGGCGCAATAAGTCGTAGTAATCCGTTAGGATATTGATGATGGTATTTTGATAGTTTGTTAGTTTATCCATTGCTCGATTGTGTTATTTTCTGTGTTGTAGATTAAAAGTTTGATGTTTTTGAAAGCAATAATGCTTTGTACATAATCCTTCTGAAAGAAATTATTATAAGCCTCTAAAGGAATCGCTAAAATCAACACCCTATCAGGTTCTGTTTCTGACAAAGCTAAGGCATAACTATCATATTGCCCAATTGCTTCGTAAAATTCGTGTTGAAATACCCTGCCCAAAAAAGTTTTTATCTCTACTGCAATTTTTTGAGTATCCTTTTCAGCACCTAATATTTTTTCAGCACCTAAATCAGGCAAATAGATTACGTCAAGCCATTTTAAGCGCAAAGGGTCATGTGTTACCTTCCAGTCATCTTTTTCAAGGGCAAGTCGTACTTCTTCATGATATAGGTCTTTTTTAGGCATTTTTTTGATATTTGCTAAGATTGTATGACAAAAATACGAAAAATAGTCAATAAAAACATCATAAATGGATATATTTTGCTTATATCAACTAATCCATTCCAAATAATTAGCCTGATGCACTACCTGAAAAACCGCATCAGGATAGACTTTTGCAAAAGCTGTAGGAATTTTTGCCTGCTTTTCTTTCCATTTACATTCTATGGCAAGTATTTGATTATCATACACTTCTATCAAATCTACTTCTTGTTGATCGTAGGTTCGCCAAAAATAGCTATCTACTTGTTTTTGATGATAGGTATTATATTTGATGCGCTCGCCCAAGATGTATTGCTCCCACAAAACACCTATATCTTTGCGCAAAGCAAGAGGTCCAAAATCATTTATCAAAGCGTTTCGAATGCCATTGTCCACAAAGTACCAACATTTACTTTTGACAACTTCTTTGCGCAGGTTGCGGCTATATCCACTTCTGCTATACAAAATGAATACTTTTGTGAGCAAATCTAAATATTTATCCACTGTATTTTTGCTCATGCCAAGTTGCTGCCCCAATTCTTGTGAAGAAACTTCTGCCCCTACTTGATACGCAATAAACACCAATAAATCTTTCAATTTCTGCGCACTTTTGATTTGTTCAAAAGCAAGAATATCTTTGAGTAAATAACTATTAACCAACTCTTTGAGATAGTTTCTTTTCTGGTCTTTTGTCGTAAAATGACTCAATTCTGGGTAGCTCCCAAATATAAGTCTATCCTCCAAATTTTGTTGTGTTTGCAAAAAATTTTCGCCTTGTTGCCACTCCATTTGTGCCAAAGGATGCAGATGATAGGTAATAGAACGCCCGACAAGCGGCTCGCCTATTTGTACCAAATCAAAGGCTGAAGACCCCGTTAGGATAATGTGCAAGGGCTGAATTGTATCTATCATCAACTTCATTTTACGGGCAATATCGGGAATATATTGCGCTTCATCAATAATAAGCAATTTATAACCTTGCAACAACTTTTGATAATGACTTTCACTACGATGCTCCAATAATTGTGCAACATCTACATCTTCGCCATTTAGCCACAAGGTAGCTTCTTTGCGGGTAGCATATATGCTTTGCAGAATTTGCGTTTTGCCCACACGTCTTGCCCCCAATAAGATAGAAACTTTTTGTTTGTCAAGGTTGCTTTCTATTTGTTGTTTTAAGATTCTTTGTATCATATTTTTGTACGATTTAAAGCGCAAATATACAAAAAAACATTAATTCAGTCAATCTATTGACTGAATTAATGTAAATAGCGTCAGTTGATTGACTGAATTTGCATTATTTTTTCAAAATTTCAGATAAAAGATTTGCTAAAATGGCTGCATTAAGTTTGTTGTCTTTTGTCAAAGCCTTTTCTATTTTTTTCGTAACGTGGTCATTATCTGCTAATTTCTGTTTTGATATTCTCAATTTTTGCTTAAAATTAACACTTAAAGCCGAAAACTCAAAAATTTCTTCATCTTCTTCAATATTTTCTTTGCTAAGCGTTCTAAGTCCGTCTAATTCACTCAAAATAGCTGTGAGTCTGTCCTTTAATCTAAACTCGTCATCATCTTGTATTTGATTGAGTTGTTTGTTGAGACAAGCCTGCGCAAGTGCCGCAATCCAAGATTTTCGCTCATCTATATTTGCAATCACCCGTTGATAAAAGACATTATGATGCGGCAGCAACAAATGTTTTTTGATAGGTTTGAAATAGCTTTGCAAAAAGCGTTTATTTTCAGGATAATCAAGGCTTTGCAAAGTATTTGGTACGTCTAATTGTGCTTGTATCGTTTCGTTTAGAAATATTTCTACCCTATCAACTAAGGCATCATAGCCTGTCCGAATCTCTCGAATTGCATGTTGCAGTTGAAAGGCAAAGTTCTCTAATTCTTCGGGATTGTCTCGCAATTCGATAATACTAAACCCTAATGCCGTAGGAAAGTCCTCAAAAAAGGTCTTTTCAGGGTCTTTTGCAAGGGCAATCGCATTTCGTAGTGCAAGCGTATGTTTAGAAAAGCTGCGTGTTTTTTTGGCATACTCATCTAAGCCCCGATAAAAAGTAAGAAAAGGACGAATTGTTTCTATAAAACTTTGATTATTAATATTTTCGGCTTGCGATTTATTCATCAAAGTACGATAACTATTGAACACATCTAATTTCACGCCTTCTACATCAAACATTTTTATTTCAAAATCATCTGGCGTTTTCAAGATTCTTTCCAAAATGTCGTTTGTGAGATTTGCCACATAGCTATCGTCCAAAAACAGCGCAAAGTCATCTCTATGAATAAATAAAAAAGTAGGCAACCAAAATTCAATAAAACCTTTTTTGAGTTTGAAAGGTGGCGCAGAAAAGAGGTCTATCAATTCTGCAATGCTTCGTCTATTCGATTTTGTCGCCTCAAGAAAGGCTTTTCCTGCTTCCCACAAAGGCGCAAAAGAAGGTTCAGTAGGTGCTTGCAAAGCATATACGCCTTCGGTTTCTGTATGAATCCCCGTATCTTTTAGGAGCGAATAATAGATGGTTTTTTCGGGTGGAAAGGCGGCTTCGGCAAAACCAAAATCAAATTCATGGTGATTTTCTACCAATCGTAGCAAAAAAGCATTTCTTGCCGTACTGATAGACCCACTTATTTTGGTTTTATTTACCATTTCATTGCGGTAAATCGGCGTTTGCGGATAGATAATTTCACAAATCCGAGAAAGTTCCCGATTGAAGTTTTTGAAAGAATCTATGTTGATTTTTTGTCCTTGAAAATACCATGAAATTGTGTCATTGTTTTGATACAAAGAATTGATAACTACTTGATTGAGCAAGTTTGTGTGATGTTCTTGCAACAAAGAAAGTTCTAAAAAAATGACTGTATCGTCTGTGTTTTCTTGCTTTACTTTTTTGATAATTTCAATGTCTTTTACCAATTCTTTTATTTCGCTTGTATTTTTATACAAAGCAAATAAAATCGCTTCAGTACAATTTTGTGAAATGCGTTGTAACTCTTTTTCGCTTGTTTTGTCCGAAAAAATCAAATTGATATAGCCATCTATTTCCCCTTGCAAAGCAAAACTACTTATCGGAACTTCGCTTGTGAGATAGGAAAAAATACGAGGCGTTCCATATTGAAAAGTAACTTGTTTGGCAGAAATATACGAAAGATTAAAATGGTCGTCCAATCTTTTGAGAAAATCTATGTCATCTTGCAAGTTTTCTTTTGCTTTTCGGAGTTCTTTGTCTATGTCTATGTCTGTCCCCATAGATAACACATAACGATTCGCAAAATCTCTGTAACGAATGATTTTATATTTTTCTAAGATAGCCAAAATATCTGCTGCGGAATGTGTAAGCATCAGGGAGAACTTTCCATAATCTTGCAAAAAATCAAGGGCTAAACTGCCTGTATTTGGATAGAGAATATTTGTCAGTCCTATGGTTTTGATGAGCTTACAGGCATCAAGATGTTCTGTTTCTGTGATATGTCCCGCAAAAAAGTAATTTTCAATTCGATGCAATGCTGCCCGAATAACCGCCCAATCGCTGTAATCAGGATTGTATTTTGTGCTTAAAAAAGAATGAAAATTATGGAACAAATAATCATAGCTATTGACTACACTATACAGCCCTTTTTCTTGCCAATCATAAAAACTCAAATAATCGTTTGATGCTAAAAAGGAAAACAAAGAGCGTTCATTTTGTCCATATCTTTGCAAAGAAAGCGTAAGTACTGCCGCAGAAAGTATGTCAAAAGGGTATAGATTTTCTGCGATTGTAAGCGAATAATAATCTCTTAAAATCGTAGGAAAAGCCGTTTTTATGCTTTTGAATAAAGTCTCAAACTGTTTTTTATGTGAAATTTTGAAATTGTGTTCACTTAGTTTTTTTGCCGCAAGCGATAATAATTGCTCAACAGGCTCATTAAAAGTGATTTCGGATAAACGTCCCTCTACTTTTCGCCATTCATTTCTTTTGCTTTCAGATAAATTCGTAAAATACGCACTTAGTCCTTGATGCAAAGTTGTGATAAGCAGGATATTTTTGTCATTGACAAACTCTGCTAATTGTTGCACAAAATATAATTCATGCTCCGTATCATGTTGCGCAGCATATTCCAAAAACTTCCCAAACTCATCTATCAAAATCAATAAGCCTTTGCCTTGTGTTGCTATTTCGTTGTAGTGAAGTTGCAGTTTTTCGATAATGTCTTTCCCCCGAATATTTCTAAGAGACATTCCCAACATTTCTGCAAAATAGGCACTTAGCGACTGAAATTCCCCGACAAGTGGCAATACTTCAAAATCTTTGAGACTTAGATTATGTAAGGGAAAAAAATCCTTTTTACGGTTTAATGTTTTTTCAACCGCCCATAAAAAAGAAGATTTACCACTACCATACGCACCAATAATTTTAAAGGCATGTTGATTTGTGGTAACAAACTGATGAATAATGGTCTCAAATGCTTGTTCTGCATTTGCTGTAGTGAGATAATATATGTTGTCATTATCTAAATCTCTTTTGATATTGACAGAAGTAGAAAAAGTATTATTGATAATATTCATCTAAGATAGTTTTTTTATTTGGAATTTCTTTAAATTGTAACACCGTATTTCCTGCTGTTTCTGTAAAAATGATATGAGGATTTTTTGCTTGTATTTCGGCTATTTTTGCATACAATCCCTCTTTATTGATGCCAAATATAAGTCCAGGTGAGTCTTTTCCATACCGCAAATCTCGCAAAGAAATGCTGTTGCTGCCTTTGAATAATTCATTATCCAAAATTGTATATAAAAATATTTGCCAAGGAAGTTCTTTTTTTTCAGAAACCATAAAACGAAATACTTCCTCTTTTTTGCCGTCTCTTATTGCTTGTTCTTTTTCAATAATGGGCAAATCAGAAAATACGCCGCTAAAAGCCTCCTCAATGCTTTCGATTTTGTCTGTTTTGCGGGGTTTGAGGTAATTTCGGATAAGTACATCTACGTCTCTTTCAATAGAGGACCTTACTACTTTTGGAGCTTTTTTGCTCAAAAAAGTAACTAATCTATCTTTATTGAAATCAAATCTATCTTTGAGGTATTCATTAAATAGTAGGGTATAAATAGAAGCCTTTTGCGTTTTAATAATCTGATAATGAAGTAGAAACAAAGTTCCTATATCTTCCATATAAGGGTCTTTTCCTGCATCATCAAGTATGTAATGTGCAATTTCCGTAAGTCCATTTTCATTCACAAGTCCAAAGGCTTTGAGCCAAAATTGTATAGAACTTACCATGTTTTTGCCCACACCGAGTGCAACTACCGCTTCTGCGCTTGTGAATTTTTGTTGCGATTTGACATATTCATATCCCTTTTTCAGCCAAAAGTGCTTACAAGCAAAGGTCTCATGCCCCGAAAAGCTCAAATTTATGTTAATATCTGACATATTTAGAAAATAGCTATATTTTGCCACAAAATTACGAAAATAAGCTAAATAAACTATCTTTTTTAGCCGAAAAGCCATTAAGAAAAAAGATAAAAGCCTTTGTTTTTATGAAGAATATGCAACAAACTAGCGATTTTTGGGTTTTGGATTTATATCAAATTTAGTAAAATATATGAATATTGCCGAAAAAATCCAACTTGTAAAGAAAGAAATAGATGATGCTACCCTTGATTGTGGGCGTAATCCTGCTGATATTGAGCTTATTGCCGTTTCTAAAACCTATCCCATAGCGGCGATTGAAGCTGCTGCAAAAACAGGACAACTTGCTTTTGGCGAAAACCGTCCGCAAGAAATGGCTGAAAAACATGCGATGCTGCCACATTTGCAATGGCATTTGATAGGACAGTTGCAGCGCAATAAGGTGAAATATATTGCGCCTTTTGTGGCATTGATTCACTCCATAGATTCAGAAGATTTGCTTGTAGAAGTAAATCGGCAAGCTGTTAAAAATGAGCGTATCATAAATGTACTTTTACAAATCAATATTTCGCAGGAAAGCCAAAAATCGGGCATGGAAGTAGAGGAGGCTTTTTCTTTGCTGAAAAATATCGAAAAATACCCCAATATCTGTGTTTGCGGCTTGATGGGTATTGCGGCTTTTACCGAAGATAAAGACCTGATTCGGGCGCAATTTAG
>JAAFHL010000152.1 GCA_013298365.1 Bacteroidota bacterium
ATTTCTATTTCCGTTATTTGATTGTGCTTTTTAGCATCTAATTCCTTTTCCTTGTAAATCGCTAAGTGCTTGCTCAAATGCACGTCATAACTATTGCTGCCAAGACATTCTCGGTCAAAAGGTTCTATTAAAATATTTCCTTTTTCTATTTCTGTTAATATTTGCTTATCTGATAAAATCATGAAATCTTTAAGTATTGAAAATGAATGTTTTAACTTAGGAACAAGAAACAAATAAGTTGTTAGAATCGGTCGTTGAGCGGAGTCGAAACGCCGATTCGCAAATTTGGCTCTGCCAAATTACTGGTGGTCATTTCGGCTCCGCTCAATGACACAACCTATCTTATTTATGCTTCTCCCCATACATCTTTTCGCCCGCAAAAATCTCTACTGCCAATTTATTCTCCGAAGGCGGAATCGGACAGGAGTAACTTTCGTTGTATAAACAAGATGGATTATAGGCTTTATTAAAATCAAGCCAAATATCATTCAAATTTGTGATAGAAACTTCTACGTACCTGCCGCCGCCATACGTAGAAACGCCCGAAGTCAAATCCTTGAAAGGAATAAACAACTCATCTTGTGCCTGCCCTATATGTGTGAAAGCCGAAAGCTTATATTTATGGTCAAATAGCTCAAAATCAAGTATTCCCGCTTTCAGCATTTTGCGTTTTTCTGCCTTTGTTGTTTGCAAAACAAGTGTATCTCTGCCCGCAGCAGGTGTAAAAACAGCCTTTATCCGATAATTTTCGGCTGCAGGAAAATAAGAAAGTCCTTCAAATGTTGCTTTATCCGCTTCTTTGATAGGAGAATCGCTTGCATTTTTAAACTGATAATCCTTTTGTTTGCGGGTTTCTACCACAGACAAAATATATGGAGAAGGATTGTCGCCAAAAAATTGATACAGTAATATGGCGAAAAACACAAGACCTACAGTTGCAAAAATATAGGTGCTATTTGTACGATTATTCATGTCCATACATATATAAATGACTATAAACAAAAATAAGAAGCAAGAAATACTCTTGCTTCTATAGATTTAGATAGAAAATAACGCAATATGACGCATCATATTTTGCTATTATTCTTTATTTTGCATTTTGAGTCAAGAAAGCTCTCACCTTGTCTGTCTCCATCATTTCTTCTTTGAAAGAGTATGAACCTTTGTCATTTTTTACAGTACGGATAACTTTCGTATAATTTACTTTTACCTTTGCTTTAAAGGTAGCCACTACTTTTTTTGCCATGACGCTATATTTGTTAGTCGTGAAAAATAAAAATCAGAAAAATAACTGCTACTACAGGATTATTTAATTTCCTTGTGTACAGTATATTTGCGCATGATAGGGTTGTATTTTTTCAACTCTAAACGTGCTGATGTGTTCTTACGATTCTTCATCGTAATGTAACGGGAGGTTCCCGCTAAACCCGAATTTTTGTGTTCGGTACACTCCAAAATCACTTGAATGCGATTTGCTTTGCTCTTCTTTGCCATTGTGCTAAGTCGTTATTTTCTATGGGAGTGCAAAGGTAGTTTTTTATTTAGACTTGTAAACAAAAAATATTACTTAGCTAGAAACTCCCGATGTTGTTATGTGTTGCAAAAGCACCTGTTTTATCAGATGCTTTTGTATATCAGTTGAAATAAATTATTCAGCAGCCGTTACTTCTTCTTCTTTTTGACGGTTTGCCTCATCTTTTGTACGGTCGTCTTCACGCTTGCGCTTGCGTTCTTGCATTCCTTCTGCAATTGCATCGCAAATGGTACGCATAATCAATTGAATAGATTTTGCGGCGTCATCATTTGCAGGAATTGGGAAATCTACGTCATTTGGATTGCTATTTGTATCTACCATTGCGATAGTAGGAATACCAAGGCGACGAGCTTCTAATACAGAAATGTGTTCTTTTTTAATATCTACGATAAATAACGCAGATGGAATACGGTTCAAATCTTCGATACCGCCCAATACACGTGTCAATTTCTCTAACTCACGTGTTACCATCAAACGCTCTTTTTTGTTGATACGTTCCCAAGTGCCATCAGTTCTCATTTTTTCGATAGTACGCTTACGTTTTACCGATTTAAGTACTGTAGCAAAGTTTGTAAGCATTCCACCCAACCAACGGTCGGTAACGTGTGGCATACCCACACGATTTGCTTCTGCTTGAACAATCTCTTTTGCTTGTTTTTTAGTAGCAACAAACAATATTTTTCTGCCAGACACCGCTAATTGCTTCGCAACTTTCGCTGCTTCGTCCAACATTTTTTGTGTTTTATTTAAATCTATGATATGGATGCCGTTTTTCTCCATAAAGATATATTGAGACATACGAGGGTCCCATTTTCTCTTTAAGTGTCCAAAGTGAACGCCAGCATCAAGAAGGTCTTGATAAGAAACCATAATTTTGAGTTGAGAGTGGAAAGTTGAGAGTGGAAAGTTCAAAATCAACTTTACAAGGTAAATGTTAAAATAAATGAATTAAGTTAAAATTAGTAGTATAAGAAGTTATAGTGGCGTTGTAAACTATCAACTCTCCACTATCAACTTTCAACTACCTCTTAGAGAACTGTGTGCTTCTACGAGCTTTGCGTTTACCGAATTTCTTACGCTCTACCATACGTGGGTCACGTGTAACAAAACCTGCTTTTTTAAGTGCAGGACGTGTTTCGGCATCTTTTTCCATTAAGCAACGAGAAAGACCAAGACGCACAGAATCAGCTTGCCCATTAATTCCGCCACCGCCTACATTTACTATTACATCATATTCGCCAGCGTTTACGCCTGCTACTGCAAAAGGAGAGCAAGCTTTGTCGCTAAGAATTTGAAAAGGAAAATACACTCTCAATTCTTTGCCATTTACAGTGAATTTACCTGTGCCAGGACGCAAAAATACTCTTGCAATCGCTGTTTTTCTTCTACCTACATTAAGTTGTTGTTCCATTGTGAGTCTGATTTTGTTGAAGTGAAAATTAGAGTGTAGTTGGTGTTTGTGCATCATGTGGGTGTGTAGCACCTTTGTAGATACGCACATTTGTCAATTGTACTTTGCCAAGACGAGTCTTAGGCAACATTCCTTTCACAGCTTCCATCAAAACACGTTCTGGAGCTTTGTTAAGCATGATACGCACAGGGACGCTACGCTGTCCGCCTGGGTATCCTGTGTGGCGTAGATAGACTTTTTGTTCCATCTTCTTGCCTGTCAAGCGGATTTTTTCCGCATTGATTACGATTACATTGTCGCCGCAATCTACGTGAGGAGTATAATAGGGTTTATGTTTCCCTCGTAGAATGATGGCAATCCGGCTCGAAAGCCTTCCAAGAATCTGCCCTTCTGCGTCTATTACGACCCACTTTTTCTCGACAGTAGACTTGTTTGCTGATACAGTTTTGTAAGTGTACATCTGTTGTTGTTACCCTATGAATGTTAAAATTAGGGTGCAAAAGTAGAAATGTTTTTTGGACTTACCAAATATTTATAATTGTTTTTTTGTGATTATTTAGGTTCTCGCAGATTTTCGCAGACAAAGAGCGCAGATTTTCGCAAATTAGGGCTTTTATCTGCAAAAATCTGCTTTTACTTACGAAAATCTGCGAGAACCTAGACTATTACACTTTTCGTCCTTATTTTTTCTTTTCACAAAAAACCTCTGCCATCATGCACCTTGCGCTCCCGCCGCCAAGCGTTTCTATGGTAGGAATAGACACAGGCAAAATTTCTGTATGTTTGGAAAGCTGTTCTATTTGTAAATTTGTAAGCGAGTTATAGGCGGTTTGCGACATAACTAAGTATTTTTTGCCTTCGCCATTGTGTACTTGCAACATATTCCCTGCAAATTGCGCCATTTGTTCGTGTGTAATCGCAATAATATCACCATTTTTTTGGAGCATACGCATCACATGTCGGCGGTCGTACCCACTAATAATGGAATTGAGACATATCACAGAAAAGCCTTCCCCTACGCACATTACTACATTTGTATGATAAATTTCTTGCTCATTTTCGTCCAAAGACAAAAAACTAATCGGCTTGTAACCAATTTGTTGGCAATATTTTTCAAAGAGTTTTTTGTCTGTCCGAGGCGAAGTACAAGCATAAGCTATTTTGAATTGATGGTCAAAGACAATGCTTCCTGTCCCTTCCAAGATTTTATCTTCGTCTTCATAGCCCGAAATATCTCGCACCTCTCGCACATAAAAGCTTTTGCGTACTTCGTCTATTACCTCTTTTCTGCGTTCGAGTCTTCGATTAGGCGTAAACATGGGATATAAATAGGCAAGCCCATTTTCATGAAAACTTATCCAATTATTGGGAAAAACGGCATCAGGTTTTACGGGTTCTATTGTGTCATCTATGACGATTACATTTACACCTTTTTCTCTCAATTTTGCTACAAAAGCATCAAACTCTGCTTGAGCTTTTTCTTGTATTTCTGCTGCGGAAACGCCTGTTAGTTGTTTTTGGAAGGCGTTTGATTCAGCAGTTTGTAGATTAAATTGGAAACAGGCAGGGCGTACCATAAGGATGGTATCAGATGTTTGCATAAGGATAGGAATGGAATTTATTCTGAGTGGATAGTGGGAGTTGAAAGTTGGAAAGCAATTTCCAACTTTCAATCAAAAATTTTATTTTAATACTTTAACCATCATAGCACCAATGTCGGCAGGAGATTCTACCACATAGATGCCACAATCTTGCATCACACGCATTTTTTCGGCAGCTGTACCTTTGCCACCTGCTACAATTGCACCTGCATGACCCATACGGCGACCTGGAGGGGCTGTTTGTCCTGCAATAAACCCTACAACAGGTTTTTTCATGTTATCTCTTACCCATTCAGCGCAAATCTCCTCATTGCTTCCCCCAATTTCACCTATCATAATTACGCCATCTGTTTCTGGGTCTTCATTAAATAGACGCATAATGTCTAAATGTGAAGTACCATTTACGGGGTCTCCGCCAATACCTACCGCAGAAGACTGACCTAAGCCTAATTGTGTAATTTGATTTACTGCTTCGTAAGTCAATGTTCCTGAACGGCTTACAATACCTATACGTCCTTTTCTATGAATAAAACCAGGCATAATACCGACTTTACACTCATCAGGCGTAATAAGTCCTGGGCAGTTAGGTCCGATAAGACGCACGCCTCTGTCTTTGATATATTCTTTGGCATAAATCATATCATTGACAGGAATTCCTTCTGTAATTGCTACAATGAGGGCAACGCCTGCGTCAGCAGCTTCCATGATTGCATCAGCCGCAAATGCAGGTGGTACAAAAATGATAGAAACATTTGCACCTGTTGCAGAAACTGCATCATAGACAGTATTGAATATAGGACGTTGAAGGTGCATTTCGCCACCCTTTCCAGGGGTAATCCCCCCCACAACTTGCGTTCCGTAAGCTATCATCTGCTCTGCATGAAAAGAACCTTCTTTTCCGGTAAAGCCTTGTACAATAACTTTAGAATCTTTGTTTACTAAAATGCTCATATATTTTTGGTCGTTGTATGAATATTTGAAAAACTGTCAAAATCAAGAGATAGCTTGCTTAATTTCTATTTTTATATTTTTCTACCAAAGCTGTACCCATATTTGTAAAGCAATCCTCCACGTTTTCTCCCGTTTTGGCACTTGATACATAATGGGGCTTTATTGGCATATTTGCGATAGTAAGCTCCATTTCTTGCTGCGAAAGTAAGTCTTTTTTATTTCCGATAATCAAAATTTCTGCATCAGGCACTACTTTTTTTACATTTTCTATTTGCTTCTCTAATTGTAGATAACTTTCTGACCTACTGATGTCTATTACAATGATTACACCTTCGGAACTTTTGAGGTAGTTTTCTATCATTTTTTCTTGTCCTGCCACTTCCCACAACACCAAATCTATGGTATAGCTCTCTATTTTTATGGTCTTTTTCACTACATTTAATCCTATAGTTGATAGGTAGGCTTCTGTGAATTTATGATGCACAAAACGATTTATCAAAGATGTTTTGCCCACTGAGGGCGCACCTAAGATAACTATTTTTTTGCTTAACCATTTACTACCACTCATATTTATAAGACTTACGAATAAAAAATGTCAAAAGACGTTGAAACGGGGGCAAAGTTATGCAAATTTTGAGAAAAAATAGTAATTCTTGTTACTATTTATTTGAAAAGTAAATTTTGATGTTTGTAAAAGACTTCAAAAAAAACCCTATTCTGCAAGAATCTAGAAAAGTGCTACTTATAAATGTTAGTCTTCTGGTTTCTTACAGAATGGAATTTCTAAAAAACAGAAACCATTCTGCAAGAATCTAGAAAGCTACTACTTATAAATGTTGGTCTTCTGGTTTCTTACAGAATGGAACTTGGTTTCTTGCAGAATGGGATTTCTAAAAAACAAAAACCATTCTGCAAGAATATAGAAAAGTGCTACTTATAAATGTTAGTCTTCTGGTTTCTTGCAGAATGGGATTTCTAAAAAACAAAAACCATTCTGCAAGAATCTAGAAAGCTACTACTTATAAATGTTAGTCTTCTGGCTTCTTACAGAATAGAACTTGTTTTATTACAGAATGTAAATTACCAAAACAAAAACCATTCTGCAAGAATCTACAAAGGTACTACTTATAAATGTTAGTCTTCTGGTTTCTTACAGAATGGAACTTGTTTTATTTATTTTAATCAATAATTTCTATGTTTTCATTCGTTAGTGGTTCTATTTTCCAGTCTTTTCCAAATAATTCTTCATTTAAAGAAAACATATTAGGATTTAGTTCTTTTATTAGAGCATTTTTTTTTCACGTAGCATATTTTTAATTTCATTTTCCCTATCTATTGAATGTGCTAACGTAGAAAACTCTTCTAAATGAATCAAATTATAACAATAATATTTACCTGCAAATTTATTTTGGTTACCTCTGTTTTCATAATGCTCTCTAATTCTCCTTCTTATATCACTTGTTTGTCCTGTATATAAGACTGTTTTATTAGGATTTGTTGTAATATATACGTAAAATGTCATAATAATAAATGATTATTTTTGTTTGTGTTAGTTTTCTGGTTTCTTACAGAATGGAACTTATTTTCTTGCAGAATGGGATTTGTCAAAAACAAACCCATTCTGTAAGAATCTAGAAAGGTGCTATTTACAAGTGTTAGTTTTCTGGTTTCTTGCAGAATGGGGTTTCTCAAAACAAAACCCATTCTGTAAGAATCTAGAAAGGTGCTATTTACAAGTGTTAGTTTTCTGGTTTCTTGCAGAATGGGGTTTCTCAAAACAAAACCCATTCTACAAGAGTCTAGAAAGGTGCTATTTACAAGTGGAAGTTTTCTGGTTTCTTGCAGAATGGGGTTTCTCAAAACAAAACCCATTCTGTAAGAATCTAGAAAGATGCTATTTATTTGTGTTAGTTTTCTGGTTTGTTGCAGAATAGAATGGACATATTTTTTGGAGAATAGGCATTATTAATATGCAACTCCTTGAAACGCTTAATAATTAAACTCCAGCCCCAACAAAACATGCGTAGGCTGCAAGAAACGTGCAGGATTATTCGCAGGTAAACCGTTATCTTGTGGATTAGGATAGTTCGGGTCGGGGAAATTGTTCGGCAAGGGGTCACCTATCTCGTAGCCTCTGCCTGTAACGGGATTGATGATGGCAGCAGATTTGAAGTTTGTAACATTATCTACCCTTGCGCTAAGGGAAATATAACGCCTTTTGGCAAGATAAAAATCTTTGGTAATCCGCAAATCCGTCCAAAACCAAGGAGAACCTATCTTACTAAATGGTTGGTCTTGAATAAATTCATATTCTGGACGACCATTTGCTGCGACTCCCGTCTGTATCATTGGGGTATAGCGCAAACCTGATTTGTAGGTAGCAGAAAGCATCAAACGCCAGCCATTTAAGTATTTGAAAGAACGTCCATTTATTTTGAATGTGGAATCAGGTTTGAAAAGGAACATTCCTTTTAAGTCAAAAGGTCTATCCCATGCGAGGTATTGCTCTTTTGTGGTCGTGATATTGCCTGTTTGTTGGATTTGAAGGGCAGATTCTGCGGCGGAATTAGACTTTCCTTTTGCTTGTGTGTATGTCCCTGAAAGGGTAGCCCATATCACTTTTCTTACCCTGCGAGTCATCGAAACTTCAAAACCTTTGATGCTTGCGTAATCTTGATTAATAAAAAAGGTTTTTTCAACAAAACGTCCCGTAGGGTCTTTTACCGTTACTTTTCTGCTTACAATATAATCAAATTTGTCGTTATAAAAAGCCGTAGCTGTTAATGCCAAGTCTTTAGTAAGCTGCGATTTTAAGCCTAACTCATACGCAACGGTAACTTCAGGATTTAGGTTAGGATTTCCCAAGTTTGACAAGAAAGAACGGTCTTGATACACAGGGTCTAATCCTGCATAAACAAAACGGGGGTGCGGCAAACGCATGGCATGGCTGTAATTGAAATACAAGACACTATTGTCGGTTACAGGGAAAGATACACGCAAACGAGGCAACAACCTTGCTTTCCAACGCAAGCCCATTAGCCCAACCGTTTGTTTCTGATAATCTTGCCTTGTTTGATCCAAAACAGGAGCTTGCGGATTTTTTACGGCATCATCTACAAAAGCACCCGGTGCCCAGTAGTTCATACGCACACCAATGGCGGCAATGATTCCCTTGTAACGTATATCATCTTGGAAAAATACCCCTCCATTTTGTGGACTTGCCTTCCAATAGTCGCTACTGCTGCCCAAACTTGTGGACGGCGTTGTCAAAGTATCGTTGATTTGTATGGGCGCACCAATCCAAGGGCGAGTAATGTCTATCCATTGATATTGTTGAAAAATATGCTCTTGTCCAAAAGAGATATAATGTATTTTACTTTTGGTATTATAAGTGAACTTTGATTTAACCGTATATTCCTGTGCGTAATGGTCGTGCCACAAAGTCGCAATCCCATTATTATTGAACAAACCGGGTCCAGGATTTACGTAAGCCACCGAATCCGCAGGGTTAAACACGCTTATCGGATTGGTAACAATGGAAGCAGGGTCAAATATTTGGTCCACTGTATTGGTACGAAACGGACGACCATTGGCATCTGTGCGCAAAGAAGTAAACAAGCGACCCACAGAAGTGTTAAACGTCCAATACTCTGATAATAAACCTTGTACAGAAAAAGCCGAAAGATTGGATTGATGCGTATAAGTGTTTCCATTATCGGGCTGCAAAGCAAAAGGATATTGCAAGCCAGGCTGCATAATGTCATTATTACCTACTATCTGCAAAGTACGATTACTTTGATTGATGTTTAAGCTATGTTGATTGGTAAAGGAGAATTTGATACCACTTGGATATTTTCTCGTTTGGGAAAGCGGCAACCTATACGTCAATTTCACTGTATTTGTCCATTGATTATCTTGTCTTGGTGCCCAAAGCGAATCGTTTGAAAACAAAGAACTGTGTAGTTGATTAGCAGAAATGCGAAAATAATTGTCCGCAGCAATAGCACTTGCGTTTACAAAGATAAATAAGCGGTTGTCATCGTTTTTGGAAAGTTTGATAGAACCGCCCACAGAAATATTGGCTTGGTCTGTATTCCAACTGAGTCCTTTATTTACATTAAAACCCAAATTATCTCTAAAATATGCCCCACTTGCTGTCCATTTTTTGCCCCCTTCTTTGATTTTTGTAGAAACAATTCCACCTGAGCCACCACCATATTCCGCATCAGGACCGCCTGTTGTTACATCAACACTTGCCACAGCACCCGCATTTACATCTACGCCAAAACCTGTACCTGCCAAAGGGTCTTGTGCGTTAATTCCTTCCACCACATACTGCGTTTCATATACACGGGCATTTCTAATTTGAATCCCATCATTTGTTTGATTGACCCCTACCGCAAGTGCCGCAATCCCCTGCACATCTTTTACATTTGTTTGCGCAATTTGCTCCGCATTCATGCTTACTTCCGATTTACCACTCTCCAAGTCCACAATATTTTTCTCCCCCACAATGATAACTTCTCCCGTTGTAGCTTCTGTCATCTGAACATCAAGCGTACTAACCTCATCTTTATTGATACGAATACCTGTATATTGCCTGTCGGCGTAAGCAGGATAGGTAACACGTACTGTATAATCCCCAGCATTCAAGTCCGTAACTTGATATTCCCCATTTATATCCGTATAAGCACCCGAAGAAGTACCTATGACCTCAATCATCACGCCTTCTACAGCTATTTTTGTTTTCGCATCGGTTACTTTT
>JAAFHL010000153.1:0-720 GCA_013298365.1 Bacteroidota bacterium
GCTGCCTTACGACCGCCCCCTTTTAAATTTGATAGACACTTCAAGCCTTGAAAAGCGTAATTGTATTCGTATCTATCTAACGTAGAGGTGATAGTCGTAGAACTACAGCCTAATCGTTGCTGTATTCCAACATTGGTTAGACCTGACTCGTTTAGTAACACTATTTCGCAACGCTGACGTATCTTAGGACTTCTACTGTGTTTCGACAAGTTCTCTAACTCTGCTTTAAACCTACTACCTATAACTAAGCGGCTTGTTTTTCCCATTTTCCCCCCTATTTTTGAACCGCAAAATTACACTTTTTTCTATAATTATCACTATCTCGTATTTTCTTAATTTATTTCTAATTGGTACTTACATTCAAATACGCCACAATCCTTGTCAATCTTTCAATATTTTCCTAAATGTGTTTGTATCTATCACGTTTACAACAGGAAATGGAATATTTTTGAGGATATTAAAATCCTTATCATGACTCACAATAAAACTTGTATTAGCCGCAATTGCGCAATCTACAAATTTATTATCATCTGTGTCTGTAAGTAATTCAAAGCGGTAATAAGAAGTAATGAGTTCTATGTTTGTTAAATTTTCTAGCATAGCTAATACACTTTCGCTTGTCAAAATCCCCATTTTTTGTGCAATAATTTCAGCATATTCTGCCAAAATATCCGTAGTTACACAAAGTATATATTCGCCTTCAAGCAATGATTTGAAAAC
>JAAFHL010000153.1:730-10244 GCA_013298365.1 Bacteroidota bacterium
GTTCTGAAATGGAAACTAATAACACATTTGTGTCTAATACAATTTTTTTCATTTCTTTGTTCTTTTACGCATTTTCGTATCGAGCATAATATCCACATCTGTATCTGTCCATTTTTGCTCGTCCCATACTTTATTTGCCTGTCTAATAGCTCTTTGTGCAAAAAAAGTAGCCAGTATTTTGCGTAGTTCTCCGATTTCACTATCGTCTAATTGATGTGAAAAGGTTTTTAGAAGTTCTAATTGTACATTTGAAAAAGGCTGTTGAATAAGTGTCATACTGTTTCTATTTAATTTTTAAAATACAAATATAGCAGGTTTTTTAGGGAAAGTCAATAGTTCTGCTTCGCAAAGATAATAAAAAAGCAAATGTTTTTACAAAAGCTATCGCTTAAATCATGGCTTTCTCATAAAAAATAAAACCACTAAGTTCACAAAGAAAAGCCAACACAAAGAACACTAAGTAGCCTGTTTTCCTATTCATGTTTGTGTTCTTTGTGAAACCTTTCTGAACTTTGTGGTAAAATTCAGCCCTTTTATGCAAATATTTTTTTTATGAGAAAGCCATGTCGCTTAAATTCTTACCCCCTATCATGTTTTCACACAATAGGGGGCAATATCAATCCACCAACAACGCCGTAACACCCGCAGCATTTGCTGCCCATTGCTGTGTGTAAGCCTCATCAGCTTCTTCTGCTGTTTCTACGATTTCCAAACCTTGGGCTTTTGCTTTGATTTTCAATAAATTACCTACGCTCAATTTGCTGTTCAATTTGTCTAACAAGGCTTTTACCCCTTTGAAATTCAAACCGCCTACTACTTGACCTGCGAAGGGCATTTCGAGCCAGATAATTTCCGCTTTTTCTACGTCTAATACCCCGAAAACCAAACCTTTTGCCGCACTTTGTGTGATTCGCACTTGGAATTGTACACAAGATGGGTCGTAGGCTACGCCTGTTCTTTCCGACACTTTCATCGGAAATTTGGAATCCATCCAACCTACGACCAAGTTTGGACTCAATGCGCCACTTGAATAGGCATTACAAGTGAAAGTTACGAATTTCGCCTTTGCAGCTTGCAATTCTTTGATATTCAAGTTGATATATTCAGCCGTACCAATCTTATTTGGAATACTTCTGATGTCGCCGCTGTGCTTACAACCTGTGGTTACAAGGCGAGAATAAGAACAACTATCAGCCGTTTTTTCGTAGGCAACATGACAACTCAAGTCCATGTCTAAGTGCTGTGCCATCAAACCTGTTCCCCATTGCATAAACAAGCGCACCTCATTTCCTTCAACTGGAAAACGAGTTCCCATCAAAGCAGCAGGCATATCTTGCACCGTTTCGCTTCTGTCGCCAATCGAAACAGGCATACAGAACAAATATGGGTCAATAAACATGGTTTTGTTTTCGTTTTCGATTGCCGCAAAACGTTTTTCCATCGCCAACAAACACAAATCCTCAATTTGCACACACATTGCGTCCAACTCCGCATTTTTGTAGGAATTCATCATCGCATTTGGAGAAATGGATTTTGCCACGCCACCCAAAGGCTTTACCAAACGAGTTTGTGATTTGTTGAAATAGTTTTTGGCATACATATTCAAGGTGAAAACCAAACGAGCAGGCACTTTATCAATCACTTCCGAAAAAGCCGCAATCGTTTCGTCTGCACCAAACCAAAGCATATTCGCAAACAAGGAACGAGCAAACAAACCTGGACGTTGTTTCAACAAGGCAAAAGTCTTGTCTGCATCTGCACGCAAACGGAAATGGTTTACACGACCTTGCCAAACCTCATAGATTTCGTTATAAAATACGTCCATCAATTCTTTCAAACGCTCAAAACCTTTTTTCTTGCTATATTCCGCCAAACGCAAGGCACGTATAAAACGAACCCACATACCTCTTTTAGCGTGCATCATTTCTGCCATTTTTTCGGCTTCCAAAGGCATATCATTCAACCATTTTGCCACAATTTTTGCATCTTCACGCCCATATTTCAACTTCAATTCCAATTTTTTCGCCAATTTTTCTTTTGAACCTTTGTTTGGCGCAAAAATATTGAAAGACTTGTTGTTACTTTTGGTACGCCTCAAAATCGTTTTAGGTTCTACAATTTGCAAGAACCCCGTTTTTTTGAACCATAGATAACGCAAAATATCGGTGGGCGAAGTGAATAAAGTTTGCACTTTTTCTGCTTGTCCATTTTTGATAGCCAAATCAATCACTGCCATCAAAGTCTCTTTCATCGCAATTTTGGCAGATGGAAAGGGCAATTCTAACAACAAAATTTTCAAGGAATCCATTTGTGTCGCATCAAGTGCGGTTTTTGAAGCCAATAAGTCTGCAAAAAATTGGTTTAATTCTGACTCTTTCCACAAATCCAAGACCTTCATTTTACTACCTTGACCCATTACCTCAATTTCGCCCGCTTCAAAAGGCGTTCCGCAGAAAGGACAACCATTGTAACGTTCTAATGGGAAAGTTCCATAAGGAATGATGTGTCCGCATTGCAATCTATCGCCTCTTGCCTGAAAAACATTGGCAAAAAAAGTCATAATATGGTCTACATAACTTTCGCCAGTAGGCGTATCCCAAGCTTTGACCAAAGGAGTCCAATTTTTCTTCACGCCCATTACTTCCCGAAAAGTGGCTAATAATTGCGCTTGGAAACCAGGCGAAGTGCCATTCAAAGCTCTCAACAAAGGCTCTGACACGCCATAACCCAAATTTGCTAAGTTTGCTACCAACAAAGCCGTTCTATCAGAAAGGGCTTTTTCTTCGTTTTGTATCGCCACTTGTGGGATAAAAACTGCCTTTTGACGTAGGCTCACGTTTTGTAATTTACTCATAATAAAAAAGATAATTTTGAAACTGTCTGGTTTTATTTTTAAGATAAAAAGAAGTAAGTTTCAATTGACCTAAGTTTTTGAAACCGCTACGAAGGTCTGCGACCGTTCGTAGGGTTGTTGGATTTTTGAGCCCTTTGAACGGTTGAAAACCTTCAAAGGGGCTCAAAAAATTTGCGAAGCGGGTGGGATTCGAACCCACGACCTACGGATTAAAAGTCATAGAAGTAAATTTGAATTGACCTTTGGAAAGATGATTTTCAAAATGTTACGTTGCTCTACCATCTGAGCTACCGCTTCGAGTAAAACAGGTAATTGTATCGCTGGTAATTTGTGGAAAATTTTGTGAAGTAAGCGATACTTGACCTATTATGTTTTCAATGAACGATTTGCGGAGTAGATGGGACTTGAACCCACGACCTTTGGTTCGACAGACCAACATTCTCACCAACTGAACTACTACTCCGTATAAAAAAGGTAATTATGCTTCTGTTTTTAACCTAAAAAAAGAAGTAAGAAACATTTGACCTTATTTGAGAAACTGGTAGGAATCGAACCTACGACCTGCGGGTCCCTTGTATTTAGAAGTAAGTTTGAATTGACCTTGAAGGGTAATTTTCAAACTAAAAATCCGCCGCTCTACCAACTGAGCTACAGTTTCCATGAAAAACAGGTAATTGTGAAAGTTTGGTTTTTCTGGATAAAGAAGTTTTTTGGAGTAACTTAAACTTGACCTGTTGTATTTTAAGTGGATAGTTAAAAGTTGATAGTGGAAAGTTTGACAACAATTAGTGTCAAAAATTACTATATAAATAGTTGAAATACAATTATTTAAAACTGTTTTAATATCCGTTTACTTTTGGAATATTATGTAAAAGAACTATTTTTCATTATCGCTAACTTTCCACTCTCAACTATCCACTCTCAACTTTCAATAGTGTTTGTCGTTTTTGATAATGCAAAGTAAAAATAGCCTTGCGCAATAGACTTGCGTAGTTGAAATTATTTTAAAAAAAAGTTTAATTATTTTTTAAAGACTTGTTTTTTAAGGGTTTATAGCGAAAAATAATTTCATTTATTTTTTCAGAAAAAAGAAGTGCGTAAGTAGATTGCGTAGGACGTTTTTCAAAAGAAAATACAAATCTTATTTTTGCTTCTTCGGAATACGATAACTAAGTCCGATATTAGTACCAAAATTGCCATAAGGGATAATTGGGTCAGCAAAATAGGAGATTTTATAGCAGTTATAAGGTTGCATTTAGCAAATAATATATGCTTCATTATTAATCATTACCTTTCTCAAAAAAAGTCGTAATTTTGTACACTCATTTTATCTTATTTCTTAATTTTAATATGCTAAAAATACATAATGACGGTGATTTTAAATACGTAGAAGAAGGGAAAGGACCTGTTTTACTGCTTTTGCATGGACTTTTTGGGGCATTGAGCAACTGGAAATCCGTAACAGAGACTTTTTCTGACCGCTACCGAGTCATCATTCCGATGATGCCTATTTATGAAAAACCCACTTTTGACGTAGAAGCATCGGTAGAGGGTTTGGCACGTTTTGTCGAAAAATTTTTAGCGTTCAAGAAAATTGAACATTGCTTTTTGATAGGCAATTCGCTCGGGGGGCATATCGCTTTGAAATATTTGTTGGGACATAGGCAACAAGTATCGGGTTTGGTGCTTACAGGCAGTTCGGGTTTGTATGAATCGGGCATGGGAAATGAGTTTCCTAAGTATAAATCGTATCCTTTTATCAAAGAAAGGGTAGAATTTACTTTTTATTCTCCCAAAACTGCTACAAAAGAGCTGGTAGATGAGGTTTTTGGTATCGTAAATGATAATTTTAGGGCTTTGCGGGTATTAAAAATCGCTCGTTCGGCGCAAAGAGAGAATCTTGCTAAAGAAGTAATCGATTTAAAAACGCCTACCCTCTTGGTTTGGGGCTTAAATGACAACATTACCCCGCCAAATGTGGCTCATTCCTTCAATAGGCTCTTGTCAAATAGTAAATTGCGCTTTGTAGATGGCTGTGGTCATGCACCTATGATGGAACAGCCCGAAAAATTCAATGTCATTTTGGAGAAGTTTTTGAAAGAGTTGAATTACTAAGTCAGGCAGGGGCTCATTTTGCCAAATTCGCAAAATAAGTCCCTTTTTTACGCACTATACTACTCTTTATCAACCACATTAAGCGATTGCGGAAGCCTTACGGTTTGTGTGCAGGTTTCATTGATAGAGATAGTAAGGGAAATCGGATAACGTCCTTTTTCTTTGAACGTTTTCAAAGGCTGTTCTTCGGTAGAGCTTGTGCCATCGCCAAAGTCCCACAAAAAACGTTCTCCAAAATTGTGCCTTGCTCGAAAGCGAATCGGGTGATTTGCAACTACTTTATTTTCGTCATCAACCCTGACAAAAATGCTTGGGCGAATGGTTTTAGTATCACAAATATGCTCATCTACTTGCAATAACCAAAAATCTTTGTTACCATCTTTGTCGCCTGTAAAATAATTTTCTTTTTCGCCCACCAATAAATATTTGCCTTTTGCATATTCCAAAATATCTGCACAACGTTCATAATCAGGACCACCAAAGGTTTTTCGCCAAATAAGTTCCCCTTTTTTGCTGAATTTCATCACCATAAAATCATCTTTTCCTTTGATATATGGGTCATTTTCGCTATTTGCCTTACTTGTCTGCGAGCCAATATTCGACTGTGCCAACCTAACTGCAGAACTATAGCCGCCACACAAATAAGTCGTATCTTGGCAAACGGTCAAAGCGGTAAAATACTCATCATTTTTGCTACCAAATTTTTTATCTACAATGGTTTTCCCCTCAAAAGTTAATTTAAGAAACCAGAATTGAGCGTCGTCATGGTTTAAATTATAGCTACCTACCACAATCAAACGCCCATCAGCATCTTCTTGCACATCATTAAAAATGCCCCCAAAAGGCGTTTTAAAGCTACGGGTCCAAACGGTTTTACCCTCAGGCGTAATGCGTACAATCAAGCCATTTCCATTACGATTTGAAGGCGTATCATAATCAATTTGTGGCGAGTTGCTAAATCCCACCATCACATAATCCCCATTTTTACAAGTTGTAATAGCCTGCGCCCACTCATTTCCCGTTCCACCAATCGTTTTTAGAAATTTTGTCTCCCCTTTATCATTTATACGAAAGCCCCACAAATCACAACCGCCCCGATTTAGCAATACATCTCTGTCATTGGAAAATGACCCCCCCACCACAAAACATTCATTGTTAGATAGTTCCACCGCATTTGCAAAATCTACTTCCTTACCGCCATAAGATTTGAGCCACTCAATATTGCCATCAGCCGCAATTTTTCCGACCCAACCATCGGCGTAAAAAGCCGCATCTCCACTTTCTTCATGATTGATTTTACTATTTGTTACCCCTGCAAACAGCATCGCCCCGCTGTCAAGTGCAGCAAGCCCCCTCAACTCTTGACAACCCTCCAAATCAATCAGCCTATCCCATATCACCTCACCCGTTTTTGCAATTTTAAGCAAATGCACATTCGTACAATTATCCTCATGCGTAGAATAGCTATACCCGCCAATTACAATCGCATTATCTGTTGTCAAAATTACTTTGGTCGGAATATCATTTAATTCTGCCCCATACAATTTTTGGATAACCAAGGTCGGAAAAGCCGATTGCGCCCAAGAAAAATATGTATATAAGCTGATAATCACTAAGATATATTTCATATAAGATAATTATTTAGGCAGACTTAGTCGTATAAAAGTACCTATTTCATTCATATTTCTGCTCAAAAAGACAAAGGTATCAAAAAAATATTAAAAAAAATATCAAAAAGATTTGGCAGTTTAGAAAAAACCACTTACCTTTGTACCACATTTGAAAACAAGCTCAAATGGACATATAAATGCTCTGTTCGTCTATCGGTTAGGACTCCAGATTTTCATTCTGGCAAGAGGGGTTCGATTCCCCTACGGAGTACAGGAAAAACGCTCATAATCAACAGATTATGAACGTTTTTTGCTTTTGTAGCCTTTTTTGTACTGTATTTTGATAAATGAATCTTTGTAGAGTATGATAATCAGTCAGTTAACCTCTAAAAATCGTATCCCATTTTGTAGCCTATTTTTTATTTTTTTTGTTTTTGAGGGTAAAAACAAGCCTTAATTATTTGAGGTTTTTATTGCCTACTTATATATGTAGGTTTTTACCTCAAAAATACAGCCCCAATGCCCCTATTTTTGGTCTTTTAAGAACTTCTCTAACATCTCAGCCTTCTCATTCATACCTGCTTTCACATATAATCTTTTTTGGAAATAAACGATTTAATGAAATTTCTAAAGCAGTAAAGGGTGTTACTGATAAAATGCTTTCTAAAGAATTGAAATCATTAGAAATGAATCATTTAATCAAACGAATGGTATATGATACCTTTCCTCCAACCGTTGAGTATTCGATTACAGAATATGGCAAATCTTTGGAAAAGGTTTTGACCGAATTGGGAAATTAGGGGACTTTGCATCGAAAAAAAATTATGGAGGACTAATGTTTCTCGCAGATTTTCACAGATAAAAGAACCGCAGATTAAGACAGATTTGTTTTATCTGCATTAATCTGCGGTTTTCAATTCCTGTGAATCCTAGAACTGAGCATTGTCGAAGTGTGCGAGAGATTCATGCTATTTTTTAATGGCTTTTGCTTCTTTGAGCAAAGCTGCTTCTACATTTTCACTGGTAATCAACTCAAAATTACCATGTCCCTTTTTGGCAAGTTTGGCAAGTTCTGCCTCCTTTTTCTCGCCCATTTTTCCAAAACCAAAAATGGAGAAAAATATATTTTCATTGGCAATTTTGGTGGCATAGGAATTTGCCTCATCTATGTCAAAATCACCATCTGTTGCCATGATAATACGATTATTTCCTCCTTTAATATAATAATCTTTTGCCACTTCGTATGCCTTTTTCACACCTTGTTTTACCTTGGTTGTTCCACCTGGCGTAAGTTGTTTCAATGCCTTCACAATGTCATCTTTTCTATCTGCCGAAAGATTTTCTGCCAAAACAGAAACACCGCCAGAATAGGCAATAATCGTAACCCTATCTTCGGGGCGCATGTATTCCAGCATTTGCTGAAAAGACTTGCGCAACATCGGCAACCGGTCTCTTGCTGCCATAGACCCCGACACATCTAAGAGAAGAATGAGATGATTTGTGGCATATCCCTGAAAAGAAAATGGGTCTTCTTTTGTTTTCAAAGGGTCAAAAGTTACCGCACCAGGATTGCTATTGTATGCCAAATAGGGCGCAGGCATAGGTTTTGCCTTCACAATGTCATATTCAGGTTTTATATAAACAATTGGAGCAGGCTCTTGTGGCGTTTCCTCCTCGTGATGTTCTACTACTACAATCGGCTCAGGAATATCGGGCTTTACCAAGTCAAAATTTGCCTTATATATCTGCTCAGACTCCGATTTTGCGACTTCTAAACTTTTGCCATCATCTATATAGGTTTTCGCTTTTACTGTAATTTGATACGATTTTGTCTCATTTGGCAAAGAAACAGTGAATTTTCCTGTATTATTGGCTTTCAAGGTTTTAATCGTTTTCTTTGTTTTTACATCTGTAATAACAATTGTTGCTTGTGGAATCCCTTTTTTGGTTACTTCGTCCTTTACCACTCCCGAAAGTGCAATGGTTAAAGTAGGTCTAATTTCGGGCGCAGCTTCCGTCAAGTCAGCAAAATAAATGTCTCCATCACGAATAAAATATGCCTCTTTTCCATCTGCGGTCAAAATAAAACCATAGTCATCTTTGGGTGTATTGAATGGCGCACCTATGTTGATAACTTCGCTAAAAGTGCCATCAGAACGCATTTCTGCCTTAAAAATATCTAAGCCACCTAAGCCTCCATAACCTGAAGACGCAAAATATACGGTTCGACCATCGCCTGCAATAAAAGCAGAACGCTCATCGCCCGAAGTGCTGATAGGCAAGCGTTTAAGATACGACCAAGTTGCGCCTTTTTTCTTGCTCATATACAAATCCATTTTGCCATCATAATCAGGACCACAAGCCACAATAAAGGTTTTTTGGTCGGGCGAAAGTGCCATGCCATCGGTAGCATTAAAACCCGTTTCCAAGAAAAACTGAGTAATTCCGCCGCCTAAGCCTTTGGGTGTACCCCAACTTGTGCCATTGAGCTGCGACATGTAATAAGGACCGTCTTCCACCTGCCAAAAGGTTTTCCAACTTTGAAATACCACCGAATTGCCATCGGGAGAAACGCTCGGTTCATCTTCGCCACTTGCTGTATTGATGCCATACGGTAAACACGTGGGTTTTTGCCATACATTGCCCGCCCCTCTTTTTGCAAACCAAATATCCCCATCATAAATAGGCTTGCCTTGATACTCCATATACTGATTCGACCAAGGCTGCTGCCCCCGTACCGTCATAAAATACATGTACTTTCCATTGGGCGTGATAGAAAGATTTGTTTCACGATAGGCAGAATTAAGAATGGAAACAGGCGTAATACGAATGCGGTCTTTGTGGTCGAGAATCGTGACTTTGGCTTGCGCCCAAACAGTCGCATAACATACAAGCGATAAAAAAAGTGTGGAAATACATTTACCGTTTGTCATAT
>JAAFHL010000154.1 GCA_013298365.1 Bacteroidota bacterium
AAATTATCACTTTTCTTTGTTCTCATCTTGGGAATGCTCACATCTGGCATATTGCCAAATGCGGAGGGGGTGAGTACTTTGTGGTATAACACAGAAAAAGAGATAGAAGAAACATCGGAAGATGATGATAAACTAGAAGTAAGCAAACATAAATTAGGGCATATTTCTGCGAAAGGCAAAAATGTCTCTTTTTATGATTTTCATAAAACCATTATTCAAAAAATGTCGTCAGTCTGGAGAGAGACTTACGACATTTTTTTTGCGGTAGTTATCGCAAAAAAGCCTATTAATACATTTCTACCCCTTATTACAAATATATCTCCCCGATATATTTTATTCCATCGTTTGGTGTTTTATTCCTGACCCTTGCATCTATCTTATTCGGCTTTGGCCACAAATTAGTTGTTCAGTTTTTCCTGAGCATTATATCTCTTTTATCTATCTCATACCCAAGAGATAAGTAATTTAGATAAAATAAGATACGAATTGGCTTTATTGCCCCGTTAGGGGCAAAATATCGGTAGAAAATAATAAATCGCCCAAAAAATCGTCCAAATTTTTCGTGCTTGCACGAAAAAACGAATAAAATGGGGGAATATTTGCACATATTTCTACCGATATTTTGTGCCTACGGCATAGCAAAACACGTAAATAATGGGCATTAAAATTAGTGCTTTATGTTATTTCCATTCCTAAGATAGTATTTATTCTATTCTTTTACTGTATATTTATTCTATTTGTTGTTATGAAAACACATCATATCGTTTTTGACGAGCATGAGGTGCTGCATAAGCTCAAGCATTATTTGCCTGCGCAAGCACCCTTGAAGGATTTTATTCATCACAATACACTTCATGCCTTTCAAGACATGAAATTTTATAAGGCTATTCAGACCGCTTCCGAAATGTTTGGCTACAAAGTTTCGCTTTCCTTAGATGAATACAGAAAGCTGTATCAATATGCGCAAATCAATCCTGTTATTTTTGAAAAAGTAATTATCGCTAAAAAGGGCGCAAAAAACTTGACTCTTTGGAAGGAAAAACTGCTTTCTGCAAGCTATGATACACAAAAAACAGCCAGAGTTGGAAAACTACGTGCAAACTGGAAGCAAAAATATTACGTAGATTTGGATTTGATTGTGCATCCTGCTTTGTTTAGAACACTTTGTAGCTACCTAGACCAAGGAATTGCGATTTGGAATTTTCCCGTTTCCCATATAGGGTTTCTTGCTTCTATCCAAGAAATAGAAAAAAATACATTTACCAGTTTTTTCAAAAAAGAAAGAGCAAAAAGCCTTTTGTTAAAGGAAAATGTAAACATAGTTGAGTTGCTTCATATCTTGGTAGGCGATGAATCCTTGTATGAGCAGTATTTGTTTGACCAGCAATTTGCGCATCAAGGTTGGGCAGGTATTGTATCGGTTATCGAAGATATGCCACAAACTTTGATAGACCAAAAAAAAATAAGCCTAAAAGAACTGATTATTTTTGAACTTTTGCTTGAAATAGATGCACTCGACAATAAATATGGCTTAAATTGGACTCCCCTTGTCAATCGTTTAGGTGCAAAACCTATAAATCTTTTTGCCAAAGTCGTAGAAACCGAATTAGACGAAGTGCTTTCAATTTGGCAAGATGCTTATGAATGGACGTATTATGACCAAGTATTTACAGGTCTCAAAATGGAACAAACTTTGAAAAAAGACAAAGTACAAGCAAATCATAGCTTTCAGGCTTTGTTTTGCATTGATGACAGAGAATGTTCGATTCGTAGGTATATTGAAAAGCAAGATAGTCGCTGCCAAACGTATGGAACGCCAGGTTTCTTTGGGGTAGAATTTTTCTACAAACCCGAACATGGCAACTCTATTACAAAACAATGTCCTGCGCCTGTTACGCCTAAGTTTTTGGTAAAAGAAATTGGGACTACGGAAAAGAAAGATACAGATGTGCATTTTACCAAACATTCGCATACACTTTTTAGCGGCTGGCTCATTTCGCAGTCTTTGGGCTTTTGGTCTGCGATAAAATTGGCACTCAACATTTTCAAGCCTTCGATGAGTCCTGCTACAAGTTCTTCTTTTCGGCATATGGATCCGTTTTCGCAACTGACGATTGAGAATAAGGACATTAACGACATTGAAAATGGCTTGCAAATAGGTTTCACCATACCCGAAATGGCACAAAGGGTAGAGAATTTATTGCGCAGCATTGGGCTTGTGAAAGATTTTGCACCACTTGTATATGTAGTAAGTCATGGTTCTACAAGCGTAAACAATACGCATTATGCGGGCTATGATTGTGGCGCATGTTCGGGCAGACCAGGCTCGGTAAATGCAAGGGTTTTGTGTTATATGGCAAATCATACCGAAGTTCGGGCTATTTTGAAGGAAAATGGCATTGATATTCCCCAAGAAACGCAGTTTATTGGGGCTTTGCATGACACAACCCGTGATGACATTGCTTTTTATGACAAAGGAACGCTTTGCCCCGAAAATTTAGAAAGGCATAAAGAAAACAAAGTCAATTTCCGAAAAGCCTTAGACGAAAATGCCAAAGAAAGGTCAAGACGTTTTGAGTCTATTGATACGTGTATGTCTGCCGAAAAAATCCATGATAAAATACGGACAAGGTCGGTTTCTTTGTTTGAGCCTCGCCCAGAATTGAACCATGCAACCAATACTTTGTGTATTGTGGGTAGGAGAGACTTGTCCAAGCATTTGTTTTTGGATAGGCGTTCTTTTATGAATTCCTTTGATTATGAAGTAGATAAAGAAGGTAAATATTTAGCAGCCATTCTTAATGCGGTTGCGCCTGTATGTGGCGGCATCAATTTGGAGTATTATTTTTCAAGAGTAGATAATCATAAATTGGGGGCAGGGACAAAGCTTGCGCACAATGTGATGGGGCTTTTTGGCGTGGCAAACGGCATAGATGGCGATTTGCGTCCAGGGCTTCCAAGTCAGATGATTGAAGTGCATGACCCAATTCGATTGATGGTGATTGTGGAACATTTTCCAGAAGTAGTGTTGGCTACCATTCAAAAAAATCCAGCAACCTATCAATGGTTTGAAAATGAATGGATTCATTTGATGGTGATACACCCAGAAACAGGTGCATTTTTATTATTCAAAGAAGGAAAGTTTTCAAATTATACACCTATCACAGATAAATTGGAAACCGTTTCAGATGTAACACCTTTGTTAGAGGCGACACAGGAGAATATTCCTGTTTATTTTATACAATAGAAAAATATCATGACTGAATTACTCAATATCTTCATATTAATTCCCATTATCGGCTTTTTGATAAGCGTCTTGATGCCGAGCGAAAAGGAAAAATGGATTTCATGGACAGCCTTTTTGACCGTTGGGCTATATCTAAATAGTTTTTTGATATATGTAGTTTATTGGCTATTGAATGGGCACCCACACCTTGATGTGCAGGATATTACGCTATTTGAATCGGCAGAATACAAGTTTTTTATTGATTTTTATTTCGATAAAATTTCGGTGGTGTATTTGTCCGTAGGTGCATTTTTGACCTTCTTGGTAACCATTTATAGCCGTTATTATCTTCATAGAGAATCGGGTTACAAACGTTTTTTCAATACGATTTTGTTCTTTTTTATCGGCTACAATATCACCGTCTTGGCAGGCAATTTTGAAACCCTTTTTATGGGGTGGGAAATTTTAGGAATTTCTTCTTTTTTGCTCATTGCCTTTTATCGAGATAGATATTTGCCCGTAAAAAATGCCATAAAAGTCTTTTCTGTTTATCGGATTGGAGATGTAGGTTTGATTCTTGCGATGTGGGCAAGCCATCATTTATGGCATGAAAATATCACTTTTTTTAAACTCAATAGCGCAGAATTGGTGCATGAACATCTTCAAAATCATAGTTTTATGGGAGCTTTTATCTCCTTTATGATTTTGTTGGCAGCGGCGGCAAAATCGGCACAACTGCCTTTTTCTTCTTGGCTGCCTCGTGCGATGGAAGGTCCCACGCCTTCAAGTGCCATTTTTTACGGCTCACTTTCGGTACATCTTGGCGCATTTTTGTTGATGAGAACCTTTCCTTTTTGGGACGAACAAATTTCGGTGCGTATCCTCATTGGCTTATTAGGCTTGACAACTGCGCTTGTAGCTACGCCGATTGCAAGGGTTCAATCTTCTATCAAGAGCCAAATAGCCTACGCTTCTATTGCACAAATCGGGATTATTTTCATCGAAATAGCTTGTGGCTTTGAATATTTGGCATTGATTCACTTTGCAGGAAATGCCTTTTTGAGAACCTATCAATTATTGGTATCGCCTTCTGTGGTGAGTTATATGATTCGGGAACAGTTCTTTAACTACGAGCCAAGACCCCATACTTTTGAGGACTCTTTGCCCAAAAAGATAGAATATTCTATTTATTTATTGAGCCTCAAAGAATGGAAATTGGATTCTGTGATGAACTATCTTGTATGGAAGCCTTTGAAAAATATCGGCAGGAAATTGGATTTTTTGAACGTAAAAACGCTGTTTTGGTTCTTTATTCCTGTTTTCTTGTTTGGCTTGTTTTTGCTTTACCATGAAGAAATGATTCCTGAAGGCGTAGAAGCATATTTACCTTATCCTTTCTCAATCGTGGGTTTGATGATGGTGATGAAGTCCTATTCTGAAAGGAAAAGCCCTGAACTCAGTTGGTTGCTTATCATTATGAATCATTTTTGGGTGGCACTTGCTATTTCTTTCAATGAGCATTTTTCCTTGCACGAAGCGGCTTTCTATTTGATAGGGGTAACATTAGCGGCAATTCTCGGCTACGCCTGTATTCGTAAGTTGCGTTTTCATGAAAAAGACATTGACCTCAATCAATTTCATGGACACTCGTATGAGCATCAAAAATTGTCGCTCCTCTTTTTAGCAGCTTGCTTGGGCTTAATGGCTTTCCCGATTACGACTACCTTCATTGGCGAAGACTTGGTTTTCAGCCATATACATGAGCATCAATTTCTCTTGGCATTTTTCACAGCTTTAAGTTTTGTGATAGATGGCATTTCGGTTATTCGTATTTATGCAAGGTTATTCTTAGGACCTCATAATAAAACCTATCACGAAATTCCTTATAAGTCTTCTTAGGTTCTTGCTCGAAGTTCGGCGGGTTTTCAAAACCCGCCGAACTTATCAAACACTTTTCATACCATTAATTTTTTTCATTAAAATGAACAATCATAAATCAAACATTCCTGCAGACGGCTTTGCAGGACTCAAACAAAATATTTCTTCAGACGCTTTGTCTGGCTTTTTGGTATCTTTATTGGCTTTGCCCCTAAGTTTGGGCATCGCAAAAGCCTCTGATTTTCCTGCCATTTTTGGCTTAGTAACCGCCATCATTGGCGGCATTTTGGTCAGCTTTTTTGCAGGCTCACGCTTGACAATAAAAGGACCCGCAGCAGGCTTGATTGTTATATGTAGTGGCGCAGTCGGCGTTTTTGGGGGCGGCGAAACAGGCTGGCATTTGGCATTGGGTGCAGTAGTAGTTGCAGGCGTGTTTCAAGTCTTATTTGGACTATTGAAAATGGGCAAATTGGCAGATTTCTTTCCTGGTGCAGCTATTCATGGCATGTTGGCAGCGATTGGCATTATCATTATGTCCAAGCAAATTCATACCTTGTTAGGTGTGCCACCTGCGGAACTCAAAGGCAAAGAACCTTTGGAATTGTTGGCAATGATTCCCCAAAGTATCATGCACGAAAATGCGCATTTAACCGAAATAGGGCTTACATGCTTGGCAATTTTGATTATATTTAGCGTTTTGAAACACGAAAAAATCAAAAAAATTCCTGCGCCATTAATTGTTTTAATTGTTGCTATTCCGATGGGAATTTGGTTAGATGTGAAACATGAATCTGCTGTGGCGAACTTTGCGTTGGTAAAAATTGGTAGCATTGTTGATACATTTAGCAAAGGATTTATCCATGCAGATTTTTCTGCATTAACCACACACACAGGCGAATTTATTGAATATGTCGTTTTATTTGCCTTGATTGGCAGTTTAGAATCTTTACTTACCGCAAAGGCAATAGATGCTTTTGACCCTTACAAACGCAAATCTGATTTCAACAAAGATTTGATGGCAGTAGGCATAGGGAATGTGTTTGCAGGTTTATTAGGCGGTTTGCCCATGATTAGCGAGGTAGCTCGTAGCTCGGCAAATGTAGGAAATGGCGCAAAAACCCGTTGGGCAAATTTTTTTCATGGCTTATTTTTGTTACTTGCGGTTTTAGTGGCTGTACCTGGCATCGAAATGATTCCAAATGCAGCTTTGGCAGCCATGTTGATTTTTGTGGGCTTCAAATTGGCGCACCCCAAAGAGTTTATACACGTGTGGCATATCGGCAAGGAGCAGTTTGCGGTGTTTACTTTGACCATTATCGTAACCTTAGCTACCGATTTGTTGATTGGGGTAGGAGTTGGGATTTTATTGAAAATAATTATCAATTTGGTCAATGGCATTGCACTCAAAAATCTTTTTAAAGCAGAAATAGAAATCACAGAAAATGCGGGTAATTATATTGTTGATATAAAAAGTGGATTGGTTTTTTCCAATGTTTTGGGCTTAAAAAAACATCTTGCCACTTTGCCACAAGGCAAAAATGTGGTGATAGATGTGAGCAAAACAAGCATTGTGGATCATACTTCTATGCTTACGCTCAATGGCTTTACTTCTGAATATAAAGAAGCAGGCGGAACAATAAAAGTTATGGGTTTTGAGAACCATACACAGTTGTCAAAAGCAAATTCTTCTGCTCGTTTGTTGAAAAAAGCGTAATATGTAGCCGCTTCGAGGGTCTGCGCTTCGACTTCGCTCAGCGACCAGACCCCTCGAAGGGCTGTAAAACTAAATCATTATAGAATACACAACCTTGCGAATGGTCAAAGACCTTCGCAACGGTTGATACACAATCATCATGAAAAAATATCTCATTATATTTCTCTTTCTGCCTATCTTTCTTTCGGCTCAAAGCAATGAGTTAAAGCTAAAATTGAGCGAAGATGGCGACAAATACATAAAAGCGACCTTTCTCAACCAGACTTGGGCGAGATACAATCAAAGCAATCCTGGCACAACTGTGCAAGGCGAAATCGCAAACAACACCTTTGACATTGGCTTGCGTAGAACACGTATGCAGTTGTATGGAAAAGTTACTGACCATGTTTTTTTCTATACACAATTTGGCATGAACAACTTCAATGCTTTTTCCCAAAATGCAGGAAATCGCAAGTTACAAGCCTTTTTCCATGATGCTTTGGCAGAATATTGGGTGTTTAAAAACAAAGATTATGTAAAGTTGGGCGGCGGCTTGACGATTACAAACGGGCTTTCTCGTTTTTCGCAACCTGGCATTGGCACAATTATGACGCTTGATGTCCCTATTTTTGCCCAAGCAACAGTGGACCAAACGGACGAGTTTTCTCGAAAATTGAGCGTGTATGCACGTGGGCAAATGGGAAAAGTGGATTATCGAGTGGTATTAAGCGACCCATTTCCAATTACTACAAATGGGCAAATTTTGCCAGCCATCAATGAAAATGCCACTTTTGCCCAAAAAGGACATCATAAGCAATATCAAGCTTTGTTTATATACAATTTTTGGGACAAAGAACAACATGCAACACCTTACATGACAGGCACTTATCTTGGCAAAAAGAAGGTATTGAACTTGGAAGCAGGTGCAATTTATCAAAAAGCTGCAACTTGGCGTACCGAAACCATAAATAGCATAAAAGACACCGTTTATGATAACATGAAATTGGCTTCTGTGGCGATGTACTTTGACGCCCCTTTGAACAAGGAAAAAGGCTCGGCAATTTCGGCATATTTGGGCTATTTTTATACCAATTATGGCGAAAACTATGTGCGTGATAATGGCATTATGAATCCTGCAAATGGGCTAACAGCGACAGGCGCAAGTTTCAATGGAATAGGAAATGCTTATCCCATGTTTGGCACAGGACAAAAGCTATATGGACAGGTGGGTTATTTATTACCCAAAAGTATTTTGAAAGAAAGGGGGGCAATTATGCCTTATCTTTCAGGTACTTATAGTAAATTTCAACGCCTAAATGACCCCACTTTTGTGTGGAATGTAGGCATAAATTGGTTTATCAAAGACCATACAAGTAAACTCACATTAGATTATCAGCAGCGTCCAATCTATGATATTACGACTTTGAATGTAACACAACACAAAAGTTCTGTTACCCTTCAATATCAAATATTTTTTTAATAATAGTTTCATACAAGTAGAATAATAGGGTAAAGGTTATGGCGCAAGGGTTGTGAAGCCCTTGCGCCATGTTTTTGTTATATGGTTGTGTTTTTTCTTCTAGATACCCTACTTAGTTACATTTATTACTTGAATCTGCGAAATAAAACCGCCTCACATCTCTGCGAAGCGGCTTTTGATAAAAAACAATTTCAATTTTATTTTTTTACTACTATTTACTAAAAAGGTAAGGGCATACTATACAAGTCAAAGCAAATGTATTTTTTACGCTGCGATGACTTATATAGGCAGATATTTTGAATGGCTGTAAAACAGACCTTTTTATCGTTTAGAAGATTCGGGGCGAGTCAATTCAGGTTGTGGCATATCTTCAGGATAAATAAATCCTTCAGGCATTTTGGTACGCTTGTAATTTTTCTTTGCGTCCATATCCATTTTGACACCCTCATCATAATCAATCGGGCGAGCAGGTGCTTTTTGCGAATATTCTCTTGTGTCGCCTTTGCCCCAAACAGGGTCATTTCCAAAGCGGTGGTCGGCAAAATGATAGCGTTTTGCTACAACACGATACGAAAACTTCACATTTGAAGCCCCATTATTTTTTTCTTTTACTTGAAAACGATTCGTTTCTGGTACAACATAAACGTCTTCACATTCGCCCTGCACTTGTACAAAAACATGTAAAGGATGTTTATCATCAATCAAAACCGTTTCCATAAACAAATCATCTAATTGCACTGTTGCCGTTCCATTTAGCAATTCAGCTGTGCCAAAATCTTCAAACCAAACCTCTGGACTTTCCATACAATACAGCAATTGATTTCCTTTTGTGGTAGGGACTGATGCACTTTTTGTTCCGTTTGCAATTACATGATTTCCATTGAAATAGCCACTATAATTGGCATTATTAGCTCGCCAGCCTACTATTGCTACGTCATTATTTCCTGCCATAATACTCCCCCCAAAACCTAATCCCACAACCCCCAAGCCAAAAGCCGTATCGTTATAATCCCCCAATACACCTACACGCTGATTTCCTGATGAGATAGCATTCCTTCCATAAACACCTACTCCTGCTGCTGCTGCTGGACTAGAACATACCCCAAATACACCAGCCCTTGTATTACTCGTATTTGTTCCATTATAGTTTCCTAATACCCCTGCGCCTGAACCGCTACCACCATATACGCCTTGTACTCCAGAAAAAGCGGTACTAGACGCAGCTAATATTTCGCCCCAAGTCCCTGAACCATTTTGTGCAGAGTAGCCATTCAGTGCGAAAGTATTAGTAGCAGTGGATATACTACTAAGACCATCACCTGCGTAAGGAGAGGCTGTAGCCCCCCAGTTAAAACTCCCGTCTGTTGATTCTAAACGTCCTCTAAAAATATTATTTATATGAAAATCTACATCTTGATTGGTAAGCGAACCAATAATCCCCGTAGCTGAAAGGTTATTTCCTGTGGTTAGCCAACCAGAGTTAGCAGCCCAATCGGGAAGACCTGAAGCATCTAAGGTTAAAATATCTCCTGCGACTCCTGATGCAAGTGCCTGTAAAACCCCATTTGAATTTGTCCAAACAAGTTTATCTGTATTTGCTGAAGGCGTAGTGCTTGTTTGCAAAGAAGTAATGCGAGTTGTACCTACTATATGTAATTTATCAGCAGGGGTAGTTGTACCAATGCCCACATTTGTCGCATTGTCATAAATAATGCTACAATCCGCAGATGTACCATTTGATTTTACAATAAAGTTAGGCGTTCCGCAACCTACTGGACCTGTCGGACCTGTTAATCCGGTAGCACCCGTTGCACCAGTAGCCCCCGTTAATCCCGTTGCACCAGTAGCCCCCGTTAATCCCGTTGCGCCAGTAGCCCCCGTTAATCCCGTTGCGCCAGTAGC
>JAAFHL010000155.1 GCA_013298365.1 Bacteroidota bacterium
CCAGAGGCTTGCGCCACATTTGCCTTGTAATCAATCACAAGCGGCTTGTCTATGTCCTTGACCCGAATGTCATACGTGGGATACCAAGCAGCATTTTGCACAAAGTAAGTCAAAGTAAAAGCAGCATTTAGCGCAGTTTTGCTATTGATAGCCACCAAAACTTCCCCCGTAGAAAGGTCTTTTGATTGATTGAGATTGAGCAACTGTTTATTGATTTTGCCCAACTGTTCCCCATATTCTTTGATTGTTTTCTGCAAATCCAATTTTTTACTCTGAATTTCGATTTGTCTTTGACGATGAAAATCCAAAGCCTCCCGCAAATCGCTGGTTTTCAAGCCTGTTTGTTCGCCTTTAATGTCTTGGTTTTTGAGCAACATAGCTTCTTCTTGCTTATAGACTTCCAAAAGTGCCTTTTCCCTTTGAATGTCTTCCACCAATTTCTTTTGTTCTTGCTCCAAAGCATCAATTTCTGTCCGCTTTTTTTGCTCCTCTAAGATATTGATTTGATGCACAACCGAAAGCACCGTAAAATCGCCTTCGCCTTTTACCTGTATGCTCTGCGGATTGATTTTGGGCGAAATGCCTTTAAAAATGAGCTGAGATTTGCCCGTAGCAAGGCTGGCATTGCCCTTGCGAATGACCTGCGCACCACTCCGAAAAACGACAACCTTTTCGATTTTGGTTTCGACAGGTGTAGGAAGACTTTGCGCTTGCAAAGTGGAAAATGGGAGCAGGAGGAGGAGAGGAATGTATTTTAGCATGGTTTTGTTGGTTCTCGCAGATAAACGCAGATGATAGCAGATTTTCGCAGATAGATATCATCTTTATTTAGCAATATTTTTGAAAGGAATATTGAATAGTTGCTTAGAAATTAATTTAGGTAATTCGCCAACAAGTTGTTGGCTTTTTGGATAATAAGCCAAATAAAATTGGCGACAATATTTGAGATTAGAAATAGAAAACCCACTCATTTCAGGAAATTCTGCTTGCAAATCTTTGCTTAATTGCTCCATAAAGCCTAACCCCCATTTTGCATTTGCCTGTTTTTCAACGATTTGTTCGCCCAAATCCCAATACAACTCAATCAAAGTTGAATTTACTGCTAATCCCGCTTTTATTTGCCTTTGTGCAATCGTTGATTTTAGCGCAATGAGCCAAGTTATGTAGTCGTTGTTTTGTAATAAATCGTCCATTTTTTGTTTTAATACTTGCCTAATAAACGGCTATTTGTGCCATTTTAAGCACATTTTTGAGTTCTGTATCATAAGTAACCGTTGAAAAACCACCTGCTTGACTGGTAGCTGCAACAATAGAATCTAAGGAACGAAAGTCGTACTTATTTGCATAAAGTTCTAACAATGTAGCTGCTGAACTAATAATAGTCCTATCTATCGGAATAATGTTTACAAGAAATCCTACTTGCTTTTACAATAAAATAGCACGAATAATATGTAAAACAGCCTGCCCTGTTCAACAGTTATTTTTATTACTATTTTCTTTTTATTGCTCATTTTTTCAGATTAAAATTTATTCACAAAGATAGTGAAAAAATAGTAGATAAAATTATTAACTTGTTCTATCAGCATTTTCGCAATTCAAAATATTTACGACAAAAATAATCATTTTCTTGTTATCTAAAAGAAAAAGCCTATTTTTGTATGTTCGTTTATCTTTTTACAGCCAAAAAACCAAGAAAATTATATATGAATTTACGTATGAGTAATGAAATCAAAGTAGGTCTTATTGGGATTCTAACCTTAGCTGCTATTATTTACGGTATGAATTATTTGCGGGGTTCTCGTTTGTTCGGAAATCCACTTTCGTTATATAGCGATTTTGAACATGCAGGGGGACTCGTAAGGGGCGCACAGGTGGAGTACAATGGTTTTATCGTTGGCAAGGTAACTAAGGCAGATATGGATCCTGCTACAGAGCATATTGCTGTGGAGATGACCTTTGATCAACCTTATCGCATTCCCGTTGATTCTAAGGCGATTATCTATACAAATGGTATTATGGGAAGCCCGATGATTAGAATAGATAAAGGAAAAAGTACAGCGTATTTGCAAGATGAAGCCAAAATTGTGGGCGAATTGGAGGGCGGATTGATGGACAAGTTTGGTCCTTTGGCTGATGGGGTGAAGCCGATTGAGAAAAATATTGAGATTTTGACTGGGCAAATTAAAGAGATTGTGCATTGGGTAGATTCTTCGGGAACTAAGGATATAGAGAAGATTTTGGACAATGTAAATGCTGTAACCATCAATATTCAAAGCCTTTCGGCACGGTTAGAAAAAGATTTAGATGTAATTTTGATTTCTGTGGATAAAGTTGTAACAAATGTGAATCAGCTAACAGCATCTGCACTAAACATTGTCAAAAATGTAGAAAATCAGAAGGGACAAATTAATGAGATTGTGGGAAAAGCAAATGCGACAATGACAAATGTGGAGCATATCACGGATTCTGTGGCGTTGATTACGGGAGATATGCGTAAAGCAATTTCAGAAGCACAGGCAACTTTGGATAATGTCAAAAAACTTACAGCAGGTTTGGAAAGAGGTGAAGGCACTGCAGGTATGTTACTGAAAGACAAGGGTTTGTATCATAAATTGGATAGCACCGTTGCAAGCGCAAATCTTACTTTGGCTTCTGCAAGTGAAACCGTTGAGGGATTGAATGGTTTGTTGGAAGAAATCAAGAAAAACCCGAGAAAATACTTGAATGTGCGTGTCTATTTGTTGGAAAGAAAACAAAAGAATGAAAATATAGATGGACAGCGCATTGATGCTGCGGAGTTGCAGAAAACAAATTAACGATTGCTATTTGACGTTCAAATAACTAAACGTTCCGATAAAAACAGCTATAACACGCAGATACGCATAAAAAACAGATAGTTATATCTCTATGCACATTTGCGTGCTTCGCATTTCCTATTCCTTCTTCAATACCACAACCTCATTTATTCATATTCAATGATTGCGCATTCCTTTACAGAGGGTAAGGTAAATTTTATGGTAAAATAATCCTTTTCTTTCTCGGTAAAATAAGCATCTTTCTTCATTTTTTGCTTCACAAGTTCGCCATTTTCAATATTATAGGCATAAGCCTCTACGCCCCGTATCATGCCATCTCTCAAACGTAAGGACACATTTGCGTAATCTAAGCCTTATTTTTTCAAGATTTTGATGCGCTTGTAATGATAAAATTTTGTCAGTAAAGTGGATCTTGATTCCACCGAAATTTCGCCATAGTCATAGATTTTTACCGCCTCTGTCGAAGCAAATTCGGTGTTATAGTCTTTCTACACATCTGCCAAAGTAAGTTTACCAATGGAAGGCAAATTTTTGGATTGCGCATATAGCAGGGAGTAGCTTGCAAAAAAGCTAATAAGAAGAAGAATTTGTTTCATATTGTAATGATTGTGTTATAAAATAGTGTTATATATTTATCAAATTTGGAAATAATGCGCATTTTTATTATTACCTTACAAAACTAAGGATTTTTCTCAAATACATGGCTTTCTCATAAAAAATGTTTGCATAAAAGGGCTGAATTTTACCACAAAGTTCACGCAGGTTTCACAAAGAACACAAATATGAATAGGAAAGCAGGCTACTTAGTGTTCTTTGTGTTGGCTTTTCTTTGTAAACTTTGTGGTTTTATTTTTTATGAGAAAGCCATGTTCTCAAATACGACCATTTATTTTGTAAAGAAAATCTTGTACCTTTGTCCCATATATAAACAGCACACACAATATGAATATACACAATATCCTCATACAAATCACGTCAAGTCTTCCTGCTTTATGGGCAGAATACGTCTTAATCATCGGAATACTTGTTATGGTTGTGGGCATGTTGATTTTTAGGGATAAAAAAGTGCTATGGGGTACACTGATAGGCATTATAAGTTTAGCCTTTGCTGCCATGAGCCTTCCTTTTTCGCCCGAAAAAGATAGCCTATTTATGGGCATGTTGCATACAGATGGACGTGTTATGGCAATGAAAAGCCTTATTTTCTTTGCGGGCATTGCTACTTTCATCTATCAATATTTTGTCCCCACAAAAAATACAGAAAAACCTGCGGGCGAATGGTTTCCCCTTATACTCACGCTTATTTTTGGGGCTAACTTGATGGTGATGTCGAACAACTTGTTGATGATGTACATTTCCACCGAAATCGTTTCCATTAGTTCCTATTTATTGGCGACCTTGCGCAAACACAATGCACAATCGGCAGAGGCGGGCATCAAATACGTGCTGTTTGGCGCATTTGCTTCTGCAATTATGATATACGGCATTTCATGGTTTTATGGTTGCACAGGTACATTAGATGTCAGCAATATTGAATGGGCAAATGCCATGCGTGCTTTGCCTGTTTTTACGCAAAGTATGGTCATGCTCTTAATTTTTGTGGGTTTCTTGTTCAAAATCAATGCTGTTCCCTTACACTTTTGGACACCTGACGTGTATGAGGGCGTAGATTTTGGCACAGCCGCCCTTTTTTCGGTCGTACCCAAAGTAGCTGCCCTTGCGATGTGGGCATATTTATTGCAATTTTTCCCCCTCTCCCCTACCCTACACATTATTTTGATGGCGGTTGCCCTCATTTCTATGACGATTGGCAATGTGGCGGCAATTGGACAAACAAATATCAAAAGACTTTTAGCTTATTCGAGCATTGCTCATTCGGGCTTTTTATTGATGACCTTGCTGCCGCAAAATGTGTATAGTTACAAAGCATTATTTTTCTATCTGTTGGTCTATACCTGCATGAATTTGGTGGTTTTCTTTATCACAGGTTACATTTCTACCCTCATAGATTCGGAGAAAGTTACTGATTTTCAAGGCTTAGCCCCAAGCTTTCCATTTCTTACGGTTTGTATGAGCATTTTGATGTTTTCGCTCACAGGCTTGCCCCCGACAGCCGGTTTTATTGCGAAATGGTATGTATTTTTAGCCATTTGGGAAAAATGGACAGAAAGCCAGCAAATTATTTGGCTCATTGCCTTAGTTGTGGCTGTGCTAAATACCGTTATTTCATTGTCTTACTATATGCGACTGCCTTCTATGATGGTTTTCAAACCCGCACAAATAGCGATAGGCACACCGAAAGCTAATTTTGCTATCTATTTATTAATCAGTATTTTAACGGGCTTAATATTGATTGGGGGCGTTTATGGTTTTGACAAAGTTTTGTAATCATTTTTTCATCTTTTATTGCATAAGATTTTATGAAAATACGTATCAAAGGCAATTCGGTTCGTTATAGATTGACCAAATCAGAAGTTGCTACATTTAGCGAAAAAGGTTATTTGGAAGAAAAAACCATTTTTCCTACACAAACACTTATATATGCCTTACAAGCAAAAACAGCGATAGATAACTTAGCAGCAGATTTTTCGGAAAATGTGATTACTTTATTTTTCCCCGAAAGTGAAAAGGTAAAATGGCAGGAAAGCAATCAAGTAGGGTATCAAAACAATTTTGTTTTGCCTAATGGAGATACATTATTTTTGTTGATAGAAAAGGATTTTGTGTGTTTGGATAATACAGATGAGGACCAATCAGATAATTATGACAATCCTAATTCGGTGTGTTGAGGTGTTTTAACCGTTTCAAGGGTCTGTGACCGCTTGAAACGGTTAAAATGTCTAATTTCGTGCTTTGGATTTATTAGTTAAAATCAATTCACCCCCGCTCCTTCATTCACGCCGTCCACATTTGGGCTGACCACATGCAATTTGCCCGCAGCATCTTCTGCATACAAAATCATGCCCTGCGACTCTACGCCACGTATTTTGCGAGGCGGCAAATTCAATAACACAAGAACCTGCTTGCCCACCAATTCTTCGGGCGCAAAATGTTCGGCTACTCCTGACACAATTGTGCGTTTGTCTATGCCTGTATCCACAATAAATTGCAAGAGTTTATCTGATTTAGGCACTCGACTTGCCTCCAAAATGCGTCCTATGCGAATGTCCATTTTTTGAAAATCTTCAAAAGAGGTAAATTCTTTCTGCGCTTTTAACGCCACTTCTTGCTGATTTTCAGTTTCTACCACAGCATTATTTTCTACGTTATTTTCGTTACTCATCGTTAATTTTTGAATTTGTATATCTATTAAGGTTTGGTCTATATTGGTGAAAAGCGGCTGTGCCTCGCCAATGATATGCCCAGGCTTGAGAATCAAAGCCGAAGGAGCTAAGTTTTCCCAAGCAATTTCTGCTTCGGAAATATTGAGCATTTGACTCAATTTCTTGGCGGTTTCGGGTAGAAAAACACGACTCAAAATGGTGAGTTTTGCCACAATTTGCAAGCAAGCAAAAATGGCTTTTTTCGCATCTTCTGGATTGTTTTTAATGGCTTTCCAAGGCTCTGTTTCTGCCAAAAACTTGTTGCCAATTCTCGCAATATTAATAAATTCAAACAAAGCATCTCTGAATTTAAACTTCTCAATATTTTCTTGCATCGCATCTGCCGAAGCATAAATTTGGCGGAAGGTTTCCTTTATCAAATCATCGGTTTGCCCTACGGCATCTGGCACAACGCCCTCATAATATTTGTGGGTAAGCACCAAAATTCGATGGATAAAATTAGAGAAAATGGCGTTTAACTCGCTGTCATTGCGCTGTTTAAAGTCTGCCCAAGTAAACTCGCTGTCTTTGGTTTCGGGCAAAATAGAACACATCACATAACGCAATACGTCTGTTTTGTCGGGAAAAGCTTCCAAAAATTCATGCACCCATACCGCCCAATTTCGAGAGGTTGAGATTTTATTTCCTTCCAAATTCAAAAACTCATTGCCTGGCACATTTTCGGGCAAAATATAATCGCCATGCGCTTTTAAAATTGAAGGAAAAATGATGCAATGAAACACAATGTTATCTTTTCCAATGAAATGAATCAAGGTTGCATTGTCGTCAGGATTTTCTTGCGCCTTCCAATACAATTCCCAATCTTCTGCTTTTGCATTTGAAAAGCGATTGCTCGGATAAGAATATTGGGTTTCTGCCTGCCCACTTTTTTCCTTAAAAAACTGCTTAGTCGCTGATATATAGCCGATTGGCGCATCGAGCCACACGTACAATTTTTTGCCCACAGCCTCCGCCAAAGGCACATCTACGCCCCAATCCAAGTCCCTTGTCATGGCACGAGGCTGCAAACCGCCTTGTAACCAAGATTTGCATTGCCCAAAGACATTCACTTTCCACTCATTTGCCTTTCCCTCCAAAATCCACTTTTTGAGCCAAGGCTCATATGTATCTAATTTCAAAAACCAATGTTTGGTACTACGCAAAATGGGCGTTTTTCCACTCAAAGTAGAAACAGGATTCCCCAACTCATTGGGACTCAATGTACTACCACAACTTTCGCATTGATCGCCAAAGGCTTTGTCATAGTTACACTTTGGGCAAATGCCTGTGATATAGCGGTCTGCGAGAAATTGTTGATATTCCTCGTCATAATATTGTTCAGAAGTTTTTTCATCAAATTCACCTTTTTGGTAGAGATTGGTAAAAAATTCCTGAGAGGTTTCATGGTGAATTTTATCTGATGTGCGATGATAGACATCAAACTCAATGCCCAATTTTTGAAAGGTATCACGCATCAAAACATGATATTTGTCTATGATTTCTTGGGGGGAAATACCGTCCTTTTTGGCACGAATAGTTATTGCGGCTCCATGTTCATCGCTCCCGCAAATAAATAGCACATCTTTTTTGCGCAAACGAAGATAGCGCACATATATATCAGCAGGCAAATACGCTCCAGCAATGTGTCCAATGTGCAAAGGACCATTTGCGTAAGGCAAAGCTGCGGTAATTGTATATCTTTTCATTCAAAATGATTTATATAAACGATAAAAAGGTTGCAAATATACGATTTTTTAGCCTATTTTTTACAAAAATATAGAAATTATTTCCTTCTATGCCATAAAGAAATAGGGCTTACAAATTGCTGCCAACTTGTAAGCCCTTTCAAAATATGAAGCATGTTTTTTTACTTCGCCACTGTTACCATTTTCTTAGTCGCAACAATTTTGCCATCAATCACAAGGGAATAAAAGTATGTGCCTTGTGCAAAAGTACTTGCATCAATCGTAATCTGCGCTGCTCCTCTGTCATTTAAGCTATGTGTTTGAATGAATTTTCCATTCAAATCGGTAATTTCCATACTTGCATTTGCTACATTTTGGGGCAAATAATAGCTGATACTTGTCGTTTGCGAAAAGGGATTTGGCACATTTTGTTCCAAAGTTGCACCCTCAAAAGCAGGAAGCGTTTTGTTATTGTCATTTGATTTAAAACAACATGCTTGCAAGTCATTGCCATATTGTGTAAGCATGGATTCTATTGTTTCCAAACGTTTGATTAACAAGGTATTTTCATTTTTTAACGCTTCATTTTTCATTTTTAATTCTTGAACTGCACTTACCAAAGGCACTGTCAATTCTGCATAACGAATGCCCCAATATTCTCCATTTTTGTCCACACCCGAAAAAGTGCCTTTTGCCGCTGCATCAACTTCTTGCGCTATCAAACCTGTATAACGAATTCCTTTTTGTCCTTCGGCTATGTACTCATAAGTAACTGGATTTAAAGCCATTACAAAGTCTAAGCCCAATTCACTTTTTTGAATGGCTGTTTTCAATCTTCTGTCTGAAAAAGTAGTGAACCCTACCTGACCGCCGATGGAAGTTACTGATGTGTTGCCGATAACTACAGCGTTGCTTGCCGTTACACTTGCACCTGCACCCAAAGCCATTACGTTGGAAAGGGCTGAAACAGAAGCATCTGCACCTTGTCCTACAAAAGTCGCATTTGTATAAGCTGCTCTCAAATTGCCCGCTTGTTGCCGAAAAAGAAGTACTATACCCAATCGCCACATTGTTGCCACCTGTGGTATTATTTTGCATAGAACCTAAACCTATGGCATTATTGAAATTACCCGAAGTATTAAGATTCAAGGCATTAAAGCCAACTGCTACATTGTTTCCGCCAGTTGTATTGCTAAAAAGGCTATTTCTGCCCAAAGCCAAATTAGCAGCACCTGTTGTGTTTGCATTCAAAGCATTCAAACCAATGGCTGCATTATTGCTGCCTGTTGTATTTGCTTGCAAGGCATTTCCCCCAAAAGCCAAATTGAAACTACCTGTGGTATTGGCAAACATCGCACTTGAACCAAAGGCATTATTACCTGTTCCTGTGGTATTTGAAGCAAGGGCAAGGCTACCTAATGCAGTGTTATTTGAGGCTGTATTGCTACGCAAAGCCCCACGACCTACGGCGGTATTTTGTGCGCCATTTGTTACACTATACAAAGCAGAATCGCCTACGGCTGTATTCATTTGTCCATTTGTAAGGGTGCGTAATGCTGACATACCGACTGCTGTATTGAGTCTGCCTATTGTAGTCGAAGCCCCTGCATCAAAACCGAAATAGGCATTATTTGCACCAGAGGTAGTTGCTGCCCCAGCATTGCCACCTATGTAGGTATTTGAACCTGCAAAGTTGAGGGTTTTGCCATCCAAAATCATCATGTTATTTCCGTTAATATTAAATCGGATTTTGTTTTCATTTGGCGTAAGTTCGGTTTCTACAAAGGTATTATTATCTGTATCTTTGATGCGAGAAACAGGCGTTCCTCCACGGCTTTACCCGCATTGCCACCAACAAAAGTGTTATCAAGCCCAAGCGTACCAGCGCCTGTACCTGCGTTGTAATTTTGCCCTTCTAAGTAAAAGAAGACCGTAAATGTAAGTACGTAAGTAAAGATTAATTTTTTCATGATGTTGCGAGTTATTGATGTAAGTAACGCTGATAAAATAAAGTACGAATTAAAATTTCCCCTGTTTGGTGTCTCCACCAAACAGGAGAAATTTTAATTAAGCCCTATAAGGGCTAATCATGCCCCGTTTGGAGAAGACTACAAACGGGGGATAGATTTAATATTCCTACCTTATTTTATTTATGATAAGTATGAGTGAGGAAAAAACTAACACGTTTTAAAATCGGAATAATCTATATTAAATAAATTACCTATATTTTGCATAACGTACAAGATTCTTTGTTTAAGTGTTTGAAAATCAGCATAATCTTGT
>JAAFHL010000156.1 GCA_013298365.1 Bacteroidota bacterium
GTATGCAAAAAATTAAAAATAACCATAGACAACGCAGATAATGAGGCATTGCAAATTGAATCTGTGGAAGTAAAAGGCAGCCCTGACAAAATTGTGGCACGTTTTTCCCAAAAAGCCAACTATTATTTAGTATATGGCAATGCAAATGGCTCACAAGCAAACTATGATATTGCCATTTTTCAGGACAAAATCCCAGCAAACTTAACAGCAATAGGTTTGGGAGAAGAACAGGCGATTTTTAAAGTTGATACGCCGAAAGTTGAGCCTTTGTTTAAAAATAAAGCATGGTTATGGGGCATTATGGGATTAATAATCGCTGTGTTAGCTTGGTTTTCTTTCAAAATGATAAAAAATAAGCAGTAAGAAACGAGCAAAAATAAAATAACTATATTTCGACAAGCTCAACAACCCTTCTGTAAGAATCCAGAAAAGCTACGCAATGGCACATTTATTCATTTTTTGGTAACAAATATCAATTTTAGCTAAAAAATATAGGATTTTTTCCCGAATATTGTAGCCATTCCATAAATTATTGTTCATTTTTATGCAAAAAATCGAAATTTCTCTTCAAAAACGTACAGGTAAAATGCTGCTTTATCTGCCCATGATGCTCCTTTGTATCGTGGCTTTAATTGGACTTGTAAAGTCCTTAGTGACCGACTCAACTTGGTATTATTGGTTACTTTTAGTTATCTTTTTAATAGGTTCTTTTGTGGTTGTTAATGGGTTAATTCAATATTTTCTCAACAAAGAAGCCAAACTTGTGATAGAATCTGATGGACAAAAAATAAAATTTTACAATACAAATGACGCAGGAAAAGCCTTCAACGAATCTGATGAATGGGATTTGGCAGAATTTAAACGCTTTTATGTGGTAGAAAAAACCAGTCGTTTTATGATAAAAGACAGGTCTTTTGCATTTGAACCAAAATCGGGCTTATTGAGTACCGATGTAGATTGTTTTCCAGAGCTTTGGGAAGCAAAACAAGAAGATATAAAGTTGGTATTAGGTTTTGTAAAAAGTGTTGCGCCTGATATTGAATTGGGCTATGAAAATATTTGGCAAAAAATGACAAAAAAATAGGTCTATTTAGGTTTTCGCAGATGAGGTATTTATTTGCGAAAACCTATCTAAATTTTTGGTCATGTTTCAAAGACTTATTCCGCTATCCCGTTAGGGATAAAATATCGGTAAAAACATAAATCACCTCGTCCTGCCCTCATATTTTTTCGTGCTTGCACGAAAAAACGATAAAATTGTGGAAATATCGCATCTCTCTACCGATATTTTGTGCCTATGGCACACTCCACTTTGGTACATCATCAAATTTTTAACACTACATCTGCAACTCTATCAGAAGCACCAATATCGCCTAATTTCAACTGTAAAACGTCATAATCTGCCAGTATTTGCTGGCGAATGTCGGGCAAGAATAACTTTTCTAATTCACTTGCTAATTTTTCGGTAGTAAAATCATATTGAATCAGTTCTGTAACCGCCTTATAGCCCAAAATTAAATTGACAAGGCTAATGAATTTGACTTGAATCAGGTATTTGCCAATATGATAAGAAATAATAGAGCCTTTATAACAAACGACTTGGGGAATGTGAAATAGCGCAGTTTCTAAGGTTGCTGTCCCCGAAGTAACAAGTGCAGCATCAGCATTTGTCAAAACTTGATAGGTTTCATTCATTTTTAGGGAGACATTTGGCAAATCGCCTTCTTCACTTATCATTTTTTCATAAAAATCGGCTGTTTTGCTCGGCGCACCTGCAATCACAAATTGATATTGCGGATATTTTGCGGCAACTTTTAGCATCATAGGTAACATATTTTGAATCTCTTGACTTCTGCTGCCAGGTAATAAAGCAATATTTTTTGCACCATTATTTTTTGATTTTGCCGTTTGTTTTTGAATCTCATCTAACAAAGGATGCCCTACAAAATCTACGCTTACGCCTTCCTTTGCATAAAAATCTTTTTCAAAAGGCAGAATCACACACATTTTGTCTATCCATTTTTGTACTTTTTTGACTCTACCTTTCTTCCATGCCCATAACTGTGGCGAAATATAATAGACTATTTTTATGCCCAATTTTTTAATAAAAGGGGCGATTCGCAAATTAAATCCAGGATAATCTATTAAGATAACTATATCAGGCTGAAAGGTTTGAATGTCTTTTTTTACTTGACGAAACAAACGGCGAATTGTTCTCAGGTGTTTGATAACCTCCACAAATCCCATAAAATTGATGTCTTTTACATGAGCAACAAGGGACATACCTGCCGTTTGCATTTTATCTCCCCCTACCCCACGTACTTGCAGGTCTTTTACACGCTTTTGCAGCGAAAAAATCAAATTTGCGCCATGCAGGTCTCCTGAATCTTCGCCAGCGATAAGGTATATTTTCATGGATAAATGCGTCTAAGTAATTAAAAATTATGCTAACTGTGTGTTAGTCATTTATTTAAGCCTATATTATTTAGGACAAAGATACGGTTTTTAGGCTATTATAAAAAAGACTGTCCAAATGATTTTGGACAGCCTCTTGTATGGTTACTACAAAAATGAATATTATTCAATAATCAATTTACGAGCAGCAACTTCGCCTTTTGCATTACGTACTGTTACAAAGAACATACCTGAGCCGATGTCAGATTTACGCACAGTAACGTTATCAGTTTGTACATTTGTTTTGCTATATACAACTTGACCTGTAATGTTGGTAATGGTGACATTGTAAGCGATATTGTTTTTGTTAGCAAAAGAAATGCTTGCTACATTGTTAGTAGGATTTGGTGCAATAATGAAAGAACCACCATTGTTCAAATCTTCGTCAATGCTTACCGTAGAAACCTCACAAGAGTTAAAAATAACTATTGGAAGTACTGTATCTTGGTTTACACCATACAAATCAAGCAAACGATTAGGTGTACCTACTGGATTTGTTGCGCCACAACCTAAGGTAAGAAAGTCTGCATTTTCTGCGGTAGAGTCGCCATTCATGGTAACAGATGGTCCGAGCCAGTATTTATACATAACCAAGTTAGGTTTTACCATTTGTGTATAAGAGAAAATACGAGGCGCATTTGTTGGGTCAAGCTCCGTCATCGGTGAAGCAGTTTTTTGCCAAGTTGTAGGCGTTTGGAAAGTACCTGCGATGAATGGACCACCACCATAATTAAGTTCGTTTGACAAATCTAAACGGAAAGTAACATTGATAGGAGGCCCTACAGGTGTACAAGCTTGTGAACATTCGCCAAAGCAAACAACAGGCAATACCATCGTATCGTTTGTGGCAATCCCTGCGGTATTAAACTCACGATTTCCCCCTACATTACAAGCAGCAGGTACACTTTCATCTTTGCCCCAAGCATTTCCATTGAGGAACTTGTATTGAGAGCTTGAATTTTTTTGTACTTTTACAACTACATCATAAATTTTGTCGCCATTTGCATCTGACAATACTGTATTACCAGGAGACCAACCTTGGAATGCACCTGCTACACTTACAATGTTATCAATCGTTGTATTGAAAGGAGGGTAAGGATAGTCTTGATTAGACATATCTACTTGGAATTTTACATACACAGAATCAGGAATGCCTGTAGGACAAGGTGCGCAGTCAGCGAAACAGACATCAGGTGTAACGATACCATTTGCATTTGCTACAATTAGCTGACGGTTTCCACTTGGTTGTACGGCACAAGCACTTGGTACATTTTCCCAGTTGCTGCCACTGTTGATAAATTTGTATTCAAATGTATCTGGTGTTGTTGAATTAATCCAAACCGCTTTTTGGTATCTATTTGTACCAGGTACTAAGTCCATGATAACGGTCGTGTTGTCCCAGTTAGCAGGAAAACCCGCAGCCATCTGGAAATCACCTGCTACTGTTACATTTCCTGTAACAGTACCTGCACCAATGTTTACTTGGAAAATAACAGGATTTCCTGCGGGATTAGGGTCGCAAGAATTGAAAGCATGAACAGGCACTGTCATATCACCTGCAACTACAACTTGACGATTTCCACCCACATTACAAGCCGCAGGAATCGCATTTTCATCGGAACCCCAAGCATTTCCATTCACAAATTTGTAAGAATATGTACCTGCGGGAAGGCTTAACGGAATTTCATAAATACCATCAAGATTTGCATCATCAACTTGCGTTCCACTTGGGTCCCAGTTTGCAGGAAAACCTGCGGGGATTTGCAAATCGCCTGCAAGGTGAACCCCGTTTGAACTTACGATGATGGCACGCATATCTACTTGTAGCGTTACGTTGTAGTTTTGAGCATACATATTGAATGTCAAAACGCCAAACATAAGCAAGGAAAGTAACGACTTTCTCATGAGAATAAAATTAAGTTATGAATAAATAAATAATTGAATTTAGGACGTAAAAATAAGCAGAAATTGACTAATTATATCATTATTTGTACAAAAAAGTGATAAATTTACATAAAAACTCCCCTTTTTTCTAAAAAAATGACATTTGATGTGTATTAGTAATTGTTTTGTTCAAAATACATAAAAACAAGATATAGAAAAAAAGGTTTGCCTGTTGCAAAAAAAAGCAGAAAATACGCTGAGGTATTTCCTGCCTTTTTGCATTTATAAGGGCATTATTATCTTACCAATGTAACGGTTCCATGCTGATTGACGGGGTCGCCTTTCAAGCCTTTTGCGGTTACTTTGTAAGTATATACGCCCTCTGGCGCATCTTTGCCTTTGACTGTGCCGTCCCAGCCTTGTGTAATATCACGAGATTCAAAGATAATTCTGCCCCAACGGTCAAAATGGTTAGGTTAAAAGTACTTAAATCAAAAGGACCCCTAATCACAAAGACATCATTTTTGCCGTCTCCATTAGGTGTAAAGGCGTTTGCACTCCATATTCTTGGTGCAAATATAATAGAATCCTCATTTGAGGTAGAAATAGAACGATACCCTGCTAATTCATGCGCAAGAATACGATAATTATAGATAGATTGGAATAAACTTGTTTTTCTATCTACATAGCGGGTCGTTTGTGGACCTACTACATCTACCATTACCCAGCCATTATTTTCGTCCCATACTTGGATTTCATAATATTCTACCCCTGCATCTACCCATTTTTCGTAGATATTCCAGGTCAAAACAGGTGTCTCATCTTCTAATTGATTTGCATCTAACACAATACTTCTACCTATGTTATAAGGTCTTGAACGATAGCCGCATGAGTCGTCAGCAAATACTCGATATCTATACGAAACAGAATCAATATATACATCTGTATCTATATAAGAAAAGGTTGTAAGTGAAAGTTCTGTTGCAATTTCTTTCCAAACATCGCCACCCAATGATTTTTCCAAAACATAATGTTTAGGCTTATAACCTGTATATTCAATCCATTTTATCTCGATATCTTTGTTCTCTACCACTGTTACATACTGCACTTGCACGCCTTCGGTAGGTGCAAAATGTTTTGCCTTATTGCCATCTACATCACTATATGTGTCTTGTTGTCCCCCCCCAAGTTCAAGGGCAACGATACGATAATGCACAGAATCTTCGCAGAATGTAGTAGTATCTCGGAAGGTATTGACGTTGCCCGCAACAGAACCAAGTAGCACCATACTGTTGGTATTTGGATAGTAAATATGTCCTGCGGGTATTTTGTAAATATCATATTGCAAAACATCATTCCAACCTTTGTAGTGTGTCCATGTCAATTTTATGGCATCTATTTGCGGACCTGTACTAAGTTGAACCGTGCAATGTGCCTTATTCATTGAAATAGGCGAGTATTTACGACAATCATTTTGTACTACCATGGCATAACAATACGACAAAGCCTCGCAATCAAAACTCGTAGTATCATTATCAAACAAGGAAGATGTATTTTGAATGTTCGTACTATCAACGGCTAACCAACCTTGCGGCGTTTTGCGATACAAAAGATATTTGCGGAAATCGGTTTGGAAATAAGGAATAAAATCTACCCGCACTTTATTTCTATTTATGACAGTTGCCGTCAAAATCTCCATTGTATCAGGTGTAGTAGTCTGGTCAATGGTAATATAATTGGTTCTTACCAAATCATCGGAACAGCCTAATACATCTGTTACTGTCAAGGTAACCGTATAAATACCTGTCACAGCATAGGTATGACAAATAGAATCTGCATTCGATAACTGTGTACCTTGTCCCAAGCCAAATTGCCAATTATACGTATCTATTAAAGTATCTGATTGTGTACTACTTGCGTCAAAACATGCCTCAAAAGGATTACAACCATATAGGCTATCTGCAACAAAACCTGCAACAGGGTGGCGCAAATAGACATATTGACTACGAGTAAAGGTATCCATACAACCGTTTGCATCTGTTACCACTAAGGTAATGGTATAATTTCCATCTTGTTGATACAAGTGATTAGGATTTGCTGTAGTTGCCGTTCCATTGTCTCCAAAATTCCATGACCAAGCCACAGGCACTGTGATAGAAGTCAAATCATTGAATTGAATTTGTACAGGCGCACATTGTACGGTATCATCTGCGGTAAAGTTGGCAAGCGGACGAAAGTTGGCAGGAAGTGCTTGAATAAGCGTATCATGGCAACCTCTTGAATCTGTAATATATAATGCCACGTTATATACATTCGGTGTCATATAGGTTTGGCTTGCAGGATTTTGCAAAGTACTGCTAATGTTATTGCCAAAATTCCAGCTATATCCGCCAGCAGGAATCGCTGCTCCGCCTGTTTGTCCTACCCCAGGCGTGCTATTGTTAGTAAATGACACTGTAAGTGGCGTACAACCTGCAGGTGGGGTCATATCAAATGCTGCCACAGGCGGCTGATATACCGTAACATTAGGAACATTAGGAATGGTATAGCTACAACCCGCAGGGTCTTGTATTTGTATTTTAGGTGTATAAATACCAGGATCAGGGTAGATAAACTGAACATAACTTGTATCGAGTCCAGTTGTATCTGTCGGAACAACCAACACATTTCCAGGGATAAATTCACAAAAAATAATATCTGTATTATTCGTAATAATTGTAAAAAGAATTATATCTCCAGGGCAAACCGTAGTATCACTGATGGTTACAGAACCTACTGGACCATCAAGCGTGATAAAATTGGGTTTCGTTGCAGTATCTTTACAACCATCAACATGCGTTACAACCAAGCTCACATCAAAATTACCCGCAGTCGTATAAATATGTCCAGAATTTTGCAAAGTGGAATTAGCCGTTAAATCCCCAAATATCCATTCCCAGCCTGCAATATTTCCACTCGATTGGTCTTGGAAGAAGGTAGCAAGTGGCGGACATGCAGCGGAAGTAGGCGAGCCTGTAAAATCTGCGGTATAGCTTTCTATTGTGATATAATTCGTTTTCACTAAACTATCTATACAGCCATTCACATCTGTTACTTTTAAGGTAACAGAATATGGTCCTACTACAGGAAAACCATGCTGAATAACGCCTGTACCACTTGTGATATGCGTAACGCCCGTGCTATCGCCAAAACTCCAAGTATAGGTATTACCCGTAATGACAGGGGTAAAAGTGATCAAGTTACCTGCACAGGTTGCGGTATCATTTGCCGAAAACTGCGTATCAGGGAAAGTAGCCGAAATATATTGTTGTTTGGTCCAACCACCTACACAGCCATCAGAGTCTGTAACCCTAATGCTTACACTATATTGTCCATTTGGGCTAAATGTGTGAGAAGGATTGTTAATTCCAGCACTTCCAAAAACATTAGGGTTATAGAAATTCCATTCTACATTGCTTTGTGTTGTACCTGGGTATAGAACACTTGTATTAGTAAAAGAAGTTGTAAAGGGAGTACAGCCCGCAGTGTCAGGAGAAGCAAAGTTAGGAGTTGGTCCCGTAACCCTAATATGCAAAGGCTTGATGAGTGTATCTCTACAAGAATTGGCATCTATCGCAATAAGCATTACCGTAAATGTATCTATGGTAGTGTATGTATGTGTGGTATTGCCCGTAGAAGTGCCAGGTGTGGGGCTATCGCCAAAATACCATTCATAGTTTGTAGCATTTGACCCAGTAACATTGAAGGTAGCATCTGAATTTCTACAAATAATTTGGTCAGGAACCGTAAAATTCGCAATCGGATTTCCAACTACAACGGTTTGTTTGAGCGAATCCACACAGCCTGTAGTGCTTCCCTGCACAATGAGCTTAATCGTAATTTGCTGTGGTGCACCACCATACGTAGGCGAAGGCGGGTCTAATGGCGGTTGCAATGGATTTCTGGTAACAACAGGTGTATAAGTTGTTACCATATTGTTGAAATACCACGAATAAGTGGTATTACCTGTCATCGCATTAGAAGAGTTGTTGGTAATATCAAAAGTAGCAGGCAAACCACAAGCAACGGTTGGGTCCACTGAAAAAGCCGCTTTAGGTCCTTTAATAAAGACTAGGTCATCTTTTATTAAGGTATCTCGACAACCATTGTTATTAATTATCAAACCCACAGAAACCAAGCCTGTATCCGAAAACGCATGAAGCGGATTGGGCAATGAAGACATGATATTAAAAGCGGGAGCTGTATAATTAAAATCCCAAGCGTATTGCCAAGCTGGGTCTGTAAATGTACTGTTAAATTGAATAGACTCGTTTATACAAATTACGGAATCCGCATACGTCATACCCATTTGAGGATTTGAGCCTAAACTGATATATTCTGTTCGCGTAAGGGTATCTTTACAACCTAATTGTGTTGTAACAATCAACTCTACATCATAATCCCCGGAATTATTGAACTGAACAGTTGGGTTTGAAATACCAGGAACGGGATTCGGAATCGTACCTGCCGAGGGTGTGATACTCCATTGATAAGAAGTAATAGGGTCAATGCTGATACTTGTGCTGGTAAAAGCAATATTTATCGGCAAACAACCTTCTGTTTTATCGGCAGTAAAATTAGCGTTAGGCGTTGCTACTTGTATTAAATTAAAGGCAGACATCGTATCTCTACAGCCACTTGCATTTTCTGCGATTAATCTTACCGTTTTAAAACCTGCTACTGAGTATAATACACCAACTTGTGGATTTACCGTAGTAAACGGATTTGTAGGGGTTGCCCCTGGACCAAAAGTCCAAATATAAGTAGTTGCACCCAAAGACGCAGAGGCATCAAAAAGGAATGGAGAGGTCGTAGGCACTTTACAATCTATCGTTCTATCTACCACAAAACTTGCTGTAGGCGAAGGACTTACCACAACCTGTACCTGCGCATCGTCATTACAACCAGGACCATTGCTTCCTGTTACTTTTACACAATAAGTGCCTGGCGCATTATACGTAACAGTTGTGTTTGTACCTGTTGCATCTGTGGTGTTATTACAATCAAAGTCCCAAGTATAGTTACTTGCACCTGTTCCGTCAAGTGATATAGGTTGCCCTACACAGGTTACAGCCCCTACTGTTATCCCTGCAATTACCTGGCCTACCCCAATAAAACCCGTTTTTGTAATGATATCTGAACAACCATTTGGAGAAAGCGTAATTAAGGTTACATCAAAATTGCCAGGCGAATTATAGGTAATACCTGTCGGGTTTTGTTGTGTGCTATTGGCAGGAATCCCCCCAGGAAAAAACCACTGATAGGTAGTTCCTGCGGGTACTGTAGCGCCATTTAGGGTAGATGTACTCACAAAGTTGGTGGTAAATGGTGCAGCACAAGCACTTGTAACGCTTGCCGTAAAGTTTGCCACAGGACTTGGCAGAACCGTAAGAACATTGTCAAATATGGTATCTGCAAAACAGCCATTTACATCTTGTACCAAAAGGGTAATGTCTAAAGTACCCGATGAAGTAAAAGTACTGGTAACGATTTGCCCATATTGTAACTGCGAACCAGGAATATCCCATAGCCACGTATTTATGGGTGTAGCACTTGTTACACTTGCTTCAAAAGTTATGGTAGCTGGTAAACATGCCTGCCCAGGATTAATGGTGATAGGTCCCATAACGGGGTCGGGATATACACAAATAAAATTAGG
>JAAFHL010000157.1 GCA_013298365.1 Bacteroidota bacterium
AGCAAAGAAAATGAAACAGTAGGTCGCAATTATGCCAAAATCGCTCTTGGGCAGTACCTTACGCCTATGGCAAAAATTCATTTGGTCAATAAAGAAAAAAGCGATTTGTTATATGCAATAGATTTAACACATATTTCTTCTCATGCGGATTACAGCTTGCCTTTTCGTCAATTTAGGGAAGATTATGGCACTTTTCAAGTAGGAAAAATTGGGAAAAATAATCGTTGGAATGTGGAATTATTTTTAAATAACACCGCATATAATCAATATGCAGGCTTTGATAAAACAGATAAAAGTATAAGTATAAGAGACAGTATTGCTCGTTCTTTCTCTAATGCTGATGTAAAATTACGATTAGCTTCATTTTTTGATAAAGAGAAAAAGTGGACATATTTATTAAAAGCAGGTGTTCATAATGTGTTTGAAACCAATTATTTAGGTGCAGATAAGGGCAACAGAGAACATACGATTTCGATTTCTCCTGACCTGACTTATCATATTAATGAAATGTTCAAAGCCGGGATTCAGACAGATATAGCTTTTTCAAACGCAAAAATTAGCGATAATTTGCAAAATCGTATTTTTTTGAGTGCTACGCCTTTTGCGCGTTATGAAAAAGACGCTTTTAGTGCAAAATTGGGAACTTCTATAAGCTATTTTGATGGTTTATCGATTACAAATAATGTTTCTCGCTTTTTTGCTTTTCCGATTGCCGAGCTTAAATATACCGTCAAACCCGAAGCGATTTATGTATTTGCAGGGCTTTCGTCAGGTATGCAAAATAACACGTATCAGAATATATTGCAAGAATGTCGTTATGTGAGCAGAAATGTTACAATTAAACCAACAGTCGAAAAAATGAACATTTATATCGGTGGAAATGCTAATATTTTAAGCAAAGTTGATGCAAGTTTACGTGTTTATTACAAAAATATTGAAAACATGTTAGTCTATCATGGTTATGATTCAACTGGCTTGATTACAGCAACTTACGCTCCGACAACCCGCAATATTGGAACAAGATTAGCCTTGCATTACAACGTTAAACCTAATATTAAAGCGGGTTTAAGTGCAGAATACAATAACTACAAAGTTACAGAAATTGCAGCAGCTTTTGGAAGACCAAATTTTCAAACCGCTATTTTCTCCGAAATTGCTTTGCTGAAAAACAAACTCAATTTGTTGCCACAATTATTTGTTTATGGGAAAACGCCCGTTGCTTTGAGTAGTACAGGAAACATTGAGTATCGCCTTTTAACCACAGATTTGAGCTTCAAAGCTGATTATCAGTTTTCTAAACGCATGTCTGTTTTTGTGGCAGGAAATAACCTATTAGGTTCAAAATATTATCGCTATTTCGGATTTTACGAAAGAAGATTCAATTTCCTCGGCGGTGTAAGCGTGATATTTTAACCATTTTTCAAGTATATGCAAACCATTCTTTTATATATTTTTATTGGAATTACCACATTATCAGCTCTTTGCATAGCACTCACTCGCAACCTTATGTATGCGATTTTGGGTTTATTTTTGGTTTTATTCGGGGTATCAGCTATTTTTGTATTTGCGCAAGCCGAGTTTTTGGCAGTTTCACAACTCATTGTGTATGTGGGCGGTATCTTGATTTTGATGGTATTTGGAGTGATGCTTACACAAAGGAAAATAGACGAAAATCCATATACAGATTTGATTCAAGTTGTGCCTTCGCTTATTATTGTTCTCATATTAGGCGCAGGATTTTGGTATATGATAGGGGAAAACGATTGGGATTTGTTGGCGAAAAGTCATGCGACAACCGCCGATATAAGTAATTTCTCTAATATACAAATCATTGGTAAAGAAACACTTACTACGTATTTAGTGCCTTTTGAGGCTATCTCTGTTTTGCTTTTGATGGCAATGATTGGGGCTATTTATATTGCAAGAAAGTGAAAAAAGCCGTTTCAAGGGTCTTTGACCGCTTGAAAGGCTTTATAAATATCTTTTACTGCTCTAAGCTTGCAAACGGTCGAATACCTTAGCAACGGTTAAATAATTATACCACTTTTTTAATATCCCCAATCACACGATAGAATCCACCACTTGCTGACTCAACTAATTCAGGAACAATATATTGCACGCCTTCTTGACGCAAATCTTTGGGAAATTGTACATTCCAATCAGCATGATACCCCGCACTTTCCACTTTCACACGCAACTTACTATTTTCCTTCACACATTTTAACAAAACACCTGTAGAAGTATCACTTGTTGCATCTAAATGCGCTGTATTTGCCACAGCAACTGCTGCTGGAGCTTTCTGCGCAACCGCTTGTTTTGCGTTACCTTGTTTTGCATCTTCAATGCTTTGTTCGGTTACATCTATGCAAGCAAAAGTGCCATCACCTGTAACAATATACAAACGTTCCTGAAAATATTGCATAGACAAAGCCGAACCACAACCTGTACTAAGTTTCCAAAGGCGTGTGCCATCTTCTGCAAAGCAATAAATAGAACTGTAAGAATCTCCTGCAAATACAAATTTGCCGCCTTCGGCAGTTGCACAAGAATAAATCGTGCCATCACAATTATAAACCGTTTTGCTGCTGCCATCTTTGCCAAAGGCATAGACTTTGCTGTCGCCACAACCTGCATAAACGTCATCTTTTTCTTGCCAACCAAACAAAACACCTCCTTTTGTTTTTGCGTCCCACTGTTTTGCGCCATCAGCTAAAGCATAGCAAGTTACGCCATTGCTATGTCCATGATAAATACCGTTTGCATCTGCACGCACCATCCAGCCGCCTGAGCCACTGCTTTTTTGCGACCAATGACTTTCATCTTCATAGTTTCCGACCAAAACATTGCCTTGTTCGTCAGAAACTGCCAAAAATGCGTCCCAAATATCTAACCAATAAATATCTACACTTTCATTTACTTCGTAAGCAATACGGGTTACTTTTCCCGTCAAATCATAGACATTTCCATTGTCGCAACCTGCATAAATCCAACGTTGGTCTGCTACCAGGCATTTTACGCCATCGGGCAAACGATATTGATTCATTACTTTTCCTTCGTGGTCAAGGGCAAAAACGCTACCATCTTGATTGCCCATCCAACATGCTTTTTCATTCACATAAATCCCAAAAGCCGCCGAGCCAGAAGCAAATTTCCAAATCGTAGGTGCTTTATACACAGGGGCAGCATTGCGACCGACGGGTGCAGGCGAATGACTTGCGATTGGGCGGCGTGTAACCGTTCTTGACTTACGTGCAGTAGCACCTAACACTGCATTTGCGTAACCTTTTTTGCGCTTTTCAGCAGCTTTTTTCTCTCCTGCTTTTTTTGCATCTTCAAAAGTCGCAAAAGAAGAACTGCTGCTTTGTCCTGCTTCGCCAATTCTACCATAACGAATGGTCAATTTTGTGTCGTCTATGGTTACTTCATAAAATTTATGGGAAGAACCAACTGCTTCTGTGTATTCTAGATAAATAACTTCTGTGGGCATAATATGTAGTGATGCGTTAATATGAAAAATAAAAAAAATGGATTAATAGTGCATTAAATCTCATGACAACTTGCCTTAGAAATGAAAAATCAATAATGTAAAATTAAAAATTAACGAAAATACTACTAATCAAGGTATTAGGACTTACGCAAAAAGCCATTTTTCTCCCTAAAATAGGGGTCGCAGCCCCTATTTTAGGGAGAAAAATTAGGCTTTTGCGTAAGTACTGAGTATTTTGAAATGGATACTTTATTTTATTTCTATTCCTTAGACAAATTGAGTAACAAAAAATAGTGCTAAATTTTCACAAAGTTAGCACTATTTTTCAAAAAAAAATCACATTCGCCCCCCCATAAATGAAAAACTGCTCAATACAATTGCCAATTTTGGGACATTATTGCTCCTATTTTAAATCTTTGAGGTAGAAATGGGTTTGTGCAGTTCGTTTCTATCAAACAAATTTTGCTAATGCTAAGGGATTGTGTTGTGGCTTGTCGCATAGCGACAAAATATCGGTAGAAAGAAGATAATTGCCCCCCGCACATCCAGCCCTATTTTTTCGTGCTTGCACGAAAAATGCGTAAAATGTGGGTGTTTGTACATATTTCTACCGATATTATGTGCCTATGGCACATAAAAATAGGTGCTTTTGCTGCAGCTACACAATCCGTTTGTATCAGAAGATTTTAGCTTTTTACCCTTTTTCTTTTTGTGAAGATTAACGACTTATTTTGCTTTTTCTCAAAAACTAAATTACCTTTGCCCTTAGATAACATCAATGTTTTAGAGAGGATATTGAGTACATAAATTGAAAAGACCTTTTTAAGGCAACGAAGCAAATATAACATTATATCTTCACATTAATATAAAACTGTTTTTATGAAAAAAAATATCTACCTTCTTATTTTTTGTATGGCAAACATGGGACTTTTTGCCCAAAATTTAGTCTTTACGTTTGATGATGCCGAATGGCAGACAAGTTCTTGTGGAAATGGACTACCTAACTATGATGAACCTTTGCCGCTTAATTTTTTTGCAACACTAAACAAACTCTGTACCATTGGTATTCAGCCAATTATAACTGTTTCCAAAACAAATGATGCACACAGTGGACAGGCGGCTGTGCTACGTACACAAGTTTTTGGTACAGCAAATGCGGACAGTACAGCAGGTGCATTTTCTACGCTTGTGCCTGGTCTTATCAACTCTGGTAAATTTAACAGTTCAAACCTTACTGACCCACTTACACAAGGGCAACCTTATACACAGCGTCCTGCATGTTTGAGTGGTTGGTACAAATATTTGCCCATAAATGCAGATTCTGCTGCAATTTCCTTGCAACTCACCCAAAATCATCAACTTGTGGGCAGCGCAAGTTTGGCTGTCCTTTCGCCTGTGCCTACTTGGACATTTTTTAGCCTTGATATCAACTATCTTAACAACAATAATCCTGATACAATAGACCTTGTATTTGCGTCAAGTGCAGGTGGTCAAGTTGGAGATGGCTACAAAGGCAGTCGTTTGTTTATAGACGAGGTTACGATTGGTACATGCGTAAACGCTATTTCGAGCCGAAATGTGGCATTCGCCCAAGTATTTCCTAATCCTACAAAAGATAAAATGACGATAGATTGGGACAAAAGCAAATCCCCTATTCAGGTTTCCATGTTTAGTATTGAAGGAAAAAAAGTAAAAGAAATGACTTTATTTTCCCCCGAAACATTCTATCTCAATGACTTATCAGCGGGCTTGTATTTTTATGAAATAATAAATGTCCAAAATGAACGTATGGTAGGAAATTTGTCTTTAGAAAAGTAGTAGGTTATCGCAGATTTGCACAGATTCAAGCGCAGATTTTCGCTGAATCCCAGAATTTGTGCAAATCTGTCTGAAATAAAATTAATGTTTTCCATGAAAAAAGTTATCTTTCTCTCCTATATTCTTCTTGCAACCGCCAAAATAGCTGCGCAACAAGGCAATCTTTCGCCTACAAATCGGCAATATGCTGCCTATTCTTTGCAAGTTGCACCCGATGCCGCAGGGATTGGGCGTGCCTACTCTGGTGCAGCAACCGTTACAGATGCAAATGCAACGTATTGGAACCTTTCTACTTTGTCTTTTTATAAAGAAAAATGGGGCGTGGCTTATAGTTATATGCCTTGGTGGAAAGGACATCATTATGTTGCAGGTTTTTACAATTTCAAAGACCCAAAAACCTGTCTGGGTTTTCGCAAAGATAGAGGCGTAATTGCAGCTTCGATTCGCTATGCAAATTTGGGGGATTTTTCATATACATTGATAGGAGAGTCAGTAACTTTCAATACAAAAGAAATGTCTATAGATGTGGGATATAGTCGTTCTTTTACCCAAAAATTGGCGTTTGCGGTGGCTTTGCGTTATTTTAGGGGAGATTTGAACCGAGAATTTTCAAATCTTGTGGGTTTTCTCATGCCTTATCATGACGCAAATGCTTTTTCGGGCGATATTTCCGCTACTTATCAGCACAAATTTCTCAAAAGAAGGAACTATCCTTTGTATTTTCAGGCGGGCGCAAGGCTGTCAAATGTAGGGACAAAGTTTAGTTATTTTGAGGGAAATGAAAATAAAATGCCTTTGCCGATGAATATTCGCTTAGGGGCAGCCGTAACGCAAGAATTAGACGAGAAAAATGCGTTTACTTTTTCTTTGGAAGGAAATAAGGTTTTGCCTTTGCCTCGTAATAAGTTTTCTCCCAGCGATTTATATGCGCTTTCTCTCGCTACTGCCATAGATTACAACTACAAAAAATGGATTTATGCACGAATGGGCTATAATTTTCAAAGCAATGCCTCACATATTTTGAGCTATGGTTTGGGCGCAACTTATAAGATTTTTGGTGCGCAAATTGCCTACAATCAGCGACTTAAAGGAAATAAACCACCTGCGATGGTTGCCCTCACATTGTATGCACAGTTTGTTCAAACTAAAACGCCTTTTCAATTGCGAAAAAAGCGAAATAGTTTAATGTAAATGCTTGGATATTAGGAAAATAGAAATATTTTCTATAAAAGGCATCTTTCATTTTGTTTTAAATTTAGTTTACACTTTGTTGTAGCATACGCTTTAGCTTGTGTCAAAACATAGCAACACAAGCTAAATCGTATGCTACTTTTCTATACTTATGAAAGATGCCCTATAAAAATATGCTCGAATTTAGGGGAAAGATTGGAACATTGGCAGCATGATTAATTTATTTTTTTAGTACAAAAAATCTTCCCTATTTCCCAAAAAAGTCGTACCTTAGCGGCTCAATTGATATATGGAAAATTATATAGTATCTGCAAGAAAATATCGTCCAGGCACATTTCATGATGTAGTAGGGCAATCACATATCACACAAACTCTCAAAGGTGCTATTCTGACAAATCAGTTGGCACATGCCTACTTGTTTTCAGGACCTCGGGGCGTGGGCAAAACAACTTGCGCACGTATTTTGGCAAAGGCTATCAACTGCGAAAACCTTAGTAAAGAGGGAGAACCTTGCAATACTTGTTCGGCATGTAGCAATTTTAACAACGGGCAGAGTATCATTATTCATGAATTAGATGCGGCTTCAAACAATAGCGTTGATGATATTCGTGCTTTGATAGAGCAAACTCGTTATGCACCTGCACGTAGCAACAGCGGACGTGAGACACGCAGTATTTATATTGTAGATGAGGTTCATATGCTTACTTCTCAGGCTTTTAATGCTTTTTTAAAGACCTTAGAAGAGCCGCCTGCGCATGTTTTATTTATTTTGGCAACCACAGAAAGACATAAAATTTTGCCTACCGTTTTATCTCGCTGCCAAAAATTTGATTTCAAACGCATCAAAGCAGAAGACATTGCTAAACATTTGGAACGTATTTCCAAACAAGAAAATGTGCAATATGAATACAGTGCCTTGCAACAAATTGCCATCAAAGCGGACGGCGGTTTGCGAGATGCTTTGAGTTTATACGATCAATTAGTGAGTTTTTCGGGCGGAAACTTGACCTTCAAAACCGTTTTAGAAAATCTCAATATTTTGGATTATGACTATTATTTCAAAGCCGTTGAGTTGATTCGTAGCAATAATCATATCGAGCTTTTGCTTATGCTTGATGAGGTCATTGACAAAGGGTTTGAGGCAAGAGATTTTTTGGCGGGTTTGACAGAGCATTTCCGCAATTTGCTGATGTGTCTTGAACCAAGAACCGTAGAATTATTGGAAACTTCGGAGCAAATTAAAAAACAATATTTGGCACAAGCACGTGAAACTACGCCTATGTTGTTGCTCAATGCCTTCAATATTTGCTGCGAAACTGATGCGAAAATGAAGTCAGCAGCGCACCCTCGTTATACGATAGAATTGCTTTTGCATAAATTGGCTTATCTTCAACAAGCCATTCATATCGCTATTCCAAGCGAAGACGAAAAAAAAAAGCCTTAATTAGCCCGCCACAAACAACTGAAAAAAAAGTAGCAGTTGTTCAAACGGTAAATGATACAAATTCAAATTATTCTCAAAAAGAAAATACTCCCAAAAAAGAATCTGTTGTGAGCAAAAGTATGTTAGGCTTTTCTTTGCCTACAACTTTGTCGCAGGTGCAAACTACACAAAAGAAAGAAATAACATCAAAAGAAGAAATTAATGTAGAAATAAATCAAATTAATACAACTATTCAGCTTGCCGAAAATACTTTTCAGCAGGCTTTAGAAATGATTATCAACTTATTACAAAATAAAGGTAATGCCACAGGTTCGGTTATTTTGCAACAATTTCCCTATAAATTACAGCATAATAAATGGCAAATTAGCGTGCCGAGTGAGGTGCATAAACAAACTTTGGAAAAAGAACGAGACGTAATTATTCCTTTTATGCGAAATTTGTTAAATGTAGATAGTTTGTTTTGGGAGATACAAATAGATGCAAATCTAAGTCCTAAACAAAAAATGCTGAGTGGGGGCAGAGAAATTTTTGCGGAAATTGCATTACGTAACCCACAAGTTATTACACTTGAACAAATATTTAAAACAAGAATTATTGACTAAATCATTTTTTTTTTAAAAATTTACTTTATTTCTTGTTTTTTTCCAAAAAGAGTCTTTTATTTGCAATAATATTGTATAAAAACCATTATATATTTGTAATACACCGTTTTGTGTATTGATTTTTTTTAGTTTTAAGCCGCATTTTGAATTTTTTTTCTGAAAAATATTGTACAGTTTGAAATAATATCATAACTTGCGCGACATTTCGGAAATTCATTCATTTTGCTTTTTCGTTCTTTTTATTACAACTACCAATTTCCTCATAACCATTGAGTGTATGACATCAAACAATCAACTTGAAAGGCTAGAAGCCACGTTGTTCCAATTAAATGAATTGATGCAAAGGCATCAAGAAATCGCCCTGCGCAGGTTCAAAATCGCATCTGTAGATGTTGAAATTCTACGTTTTTTAGACACAGATGGCGACCAAAAAATGAAAGATATTGGCGACCGAGTTAAGGTAAAACTCAGTAACTTGACCAATATCGTAGATAATCTTGAAAACTTAAAACTGGTACGTAGGGTAAATTCTAAAACCGATCGCCGTTCTATTTTTGTCAATATTACGCCTAAAGGCAAAAAACTTATTTCAGAATATAATGCCTATTTGCGTGAATTAACGTTGCGCATGAGCAGTGAAATAAAAGATGAAGCCTTTGTTACTATGCTTGAAGGTTTGGAAAAAATCTCACAAGTGCCTGTATCGGAGGAGTAAGTATTTTTTACATGTAAAAGGCAGATTCTCATCGTAATTATGGGAATCTGCCTTTTATATTGAGCTTTTTCCTTAATTTTTAGATTATCTTGAATCTAAAAAATACGTATCTTTGTGCGCAAATACTTCAAATATAAATATTATGTCAAAAATACATTCTACCACCGTACTCGGCATCATTCACAACGGAAAAGTGGCACTTGGAGCTGACGGACAAGCTACCTTCGGCAATACGGTGATGAAAAATAATGTCAAAAAAGTGCGAAAAATCGCTGATGGCAAAATTCTCGTGGGTTTTGCTGGCGCAACTTCTGATGCGTTTACCTTGTTAGAACGCTTTGAAGAGAAATTAAATATGTATCGTGGCGGCTTGAAAAGAGCTGCCATAGAGTTGGCAAAAGATTGGCGTACAGACCGTTATCTTAGGAAATTAGAATCTATGCTGATTGTGATGGACAAAGACGAAGCTCTCATTATTTCAGGTACAGGTGATGTGTTAGATACAGAAGATGGTATTTTTGCCATCGGTTCAGGTTCTATGTTTGCTCGTGCAGCAGCAATTGCCCTCAAAAAACATGCGCCACAACTTTCTGCCAAAGAAATGGTACAAGAGGCGATGACAATTGCCGCAGATATTTGCATTTATACCAATCACAATATCGAGATTCACGAAATCGAATAACTAAGTATAAAATATGGACAAAAATATTTTTTA
>JAAFHL010000158.1 GCA_013298365.1 Bacteroidota bacterium
TATCCGCAGAATTATCAAAAATCGTTTTTTGCATCTTTTGACTATCCTTCAATTCGCTATTTAGCTTTTGTAAAAGATGCACTTGCTCACTTAATGCTTCATTTCTTACTTGAATTTTCCGAATAAAGCCAAAACTTACATTTATTACAAATAACACAGCTGAAATAGAAGAATATCGCTTTATATGTAATAAAACATCTCCATCTAATTTGCCTTGCGGAAGATTCATCAACTGAAAAAAGGGGCTAATATCAAAGATACTCACCCATAAAAATAGCCCCATAACCCCCAAAATGGAAATTATGCACATTTTAATATTGTCACTAAAATGAAAAATCAGTTCGAGGCATACCCCTAACATAAAAAGTTGTACCATACTTTCTCCCCCCCACTGTCCAGCCAAAACAAATAGTACAAAAAGCCCCGAAGAAAAATAAAAATTAAACGCTGCTTTATAAAAGCCTAATATTTGTAAAACAAGGCTTACAATATTAAAAAAATACGTAGCGTAGATAGCTAAGGCAAAGGCAGAAAAGAACGATGTTTGGTAAGAATAAATGTGAAAAATACTAACACAAACCAACAAAAAATAAATGCTATAATTCAATCTATTTTTAGATTCTTTAACTGACTCACTGTCCTTTTCGTCAACTCCAAGATTTGAGAGTCGAGAAAAAGATTCTTTGAATATATTAAATATAATTTGTGATGTTATCATTTATATGCGTAAGCCTATCTTTAACCCATCTATAAGTATCTATAAATAAAAACACACAAGTTTTATGCCTAAGATTGCTTATTTGTACTAAATTGGGATATTTTTAATATACTTATATTATTTTGTGCAAATAACCAAAATTTATCTGATTTTTCAAATTATAAAAATACTTTGTTTTTCATTTACAGCCCCGTCATTAATGGCGGGGCTGTAAATGAAAAAATTTTGCGTGATAAATACGCTTTTACTTTATTATATGGTGGTCGTTGATTTTGTCGAAACGCCACCATAAGTTTTGGCTTTGCCAAAGCTACGTCCAAATTTATTATATCTGTGTCGCTTTCTTTTTCATACGGATTGTTTTCGTCAAAGAATGTCCTTTACTTTGTAGGATAGAATTTATAACAACTAACGCAAAGATTTTCGTATTTTTGCGCCTATTTTTAGGCAAAAAACAGCATAAATTGTCATTCATGAAACAAATCTTCCCAGTATCTCGATATTTACTCATTAGTGTTTTGCTATTGGGAATACATAATTACGCCAATGCACAAAATCCTAAGTCAAGTAAAAATGGCAAAAAATCAGAAAACACTGTGTTAAAAGATAGTATTAACAAAATCATTACAGCTAATGATACTTTGCCCAAAGATTCGACAGGAATAAGCAAAGCAGATTCTTTGGTGCTTGGTAGTAATGCTGCCTATATAGATTCTTTGAAAAAAGCGAGTGACCTGCAAACAAAAGTGGCTTATCATGCGGAGGATTCTATCATTTTTGATGTTGCTGACCAGCTTCTATTGCTATATGGAAAAGCATACATTGAGTATGAAGATATGAAAATTACCGCACATAAAATTGTGGTAGATTGGAAAACGCAAACAATTACAGCCGAAGGAAAAGTAATAGATGCTGAAAATGACGAAATCATAGACAAACCTAACTTTACACAAGGTGAACAAAGTTACACTGCAAAAACGATGTCCTATAATTTTAAATCTAAAAAAGGACGTGTGATAGAAGCAAGAACAACAGAGGGCGAAGGTTTTTTGTTGGCAGAAAAAGTAAAAAGGCTTCCAGACAATTCCTTTTATGGTTTAAACGGAAAATATACGACTTGTAATGAACCTGATCATCCGCATTTTTACATCAAATCTCGTAAAATGAAGGTGATTCCCAATAGCAAAATCATTTCGGGTCCGCTCAATTTGGTGATAGAAGATTTTCCCATTCCGATTGTGATTCCTTTTGGCTTTATTCCGAATACAAAAACCAAAAAGTCAGGCTTGATTTTGCCTACATATGGCGAAAGTAGAGGGGCGGTTAGCAGAGGCTTTTATCTTTCTGGTTTGGGATATTATTGGGGAGGCAGCCCTTATTTTGATTTATTGGCAAAAGCGGATATTTATTCCAAAGGCGGTTGGGCATTAAATGGGCAAACACGTTATAAGTATGGTACACGTTTGGACGGTGGCGTGAGTGTAAACTATGGGGTCATTCGTTTTAATGAGCCGAGCGACCCCGATTATTCAAAGACGATTGGTTGGAGTGTAAAAGCAAATCACTCACATCGTATCAATCAAAACACCAATATTTCGGGCAATATTTCTTTTGACCAAAATTATAACCGAAATCTCAGTAATAGTATTCAAACAAGTACCCAAAATATACAAACTTCTTCTGTGGCTTTTAACAAAAGTAAATTTGGCAATATTCCTGTTTCTTTGAGTATGTCGGGCAACTTGAATCAAGACGTAAATCGAGGTATTTTGAATTTGACTTTGCCCGATGTAAACTTGAATTTAGCCCCTCAAACGCCTTTCAAAGGCATTAAAAGCACCAAAGATTTTTGGAATCCGCTCAAACAACTTTCTACACAATATACTTTTACGGCAACAAACCGTATATCTGCTATTCCCGATTTTTTGATATTGCCCGTTTTTCAAAATCCTACGAAAGTTTTCAACTACACAGATGTAAATGAGGATTCTGTTTTTAAATCAGTAGAAGGCAGAAGTTTTTTTCAAAATGGTATAAAGCATTATGTTCCAATTAATACGCAAGTAAAACTATTCAAATATGTAAATATTACTCCAGGCTTTACCTATAATGAATATTGGTATTTTAAAACACAAAAAGTAAGCATAGATAGCACAACAAATCAAGCTATTACGCAGACAATAAATGGTTTTAAAACAGCCAGAGATTTTAACTTTAATATGCGAGCTGGGACCACTTTTTATGGTATTTTGGCAAATAAAAAATCTAAACGGGGCATGGCTGTACGTCAAATGATAATTCCTGCTTTGACATATACGTATAAACCTGATTTTTCGAACCCTAAATGGAATTATTTTAGCAGTTACAAAGACACTTTGGGCAAAGAAATAAAATACAATCGTTTTGCAAATTCAGGACTTGGCAGCCCTTCGGAGAGAGAATTACAATCGTTAAACTTTTCGATTCACAATGAATTTGAGATGAAACTGCGTAAAAAGGCAAGTTTTAAACCCGATTTTCCTGAAAAAGAGGATAAATATGAGAAAATCAAGCTCTTAGATGCCTTAGATGCCAGTTTATCTTATAATTTTGCAGCAGACAGTTTTCAGCTTAGCCCTATTACCTTTGCAGCTCGTACCACAGTTTTTAATAGAAAAATAAATATCAACAGCTCTATGAACCTTGACCCGTATGCTTTTGATAGCTTATTAGGAAGAAGAATAAACAACTTTGAATGGGTTGAAAATCAAAGGCTTGGACGTATAATAAATGCGCAAGTGAGTGTAAGTACTTCTTTTCAGCCCAAGAAAAAAGTGGGCGGCATCAAAAAATCAAATACGTTTGATGAGCTTGAATATGCAAATATTAGAAGATATATGGATAGTTATGTAGATTTTAACATTCCTTGGTCTATCAATATTAATTATAATTTAAATTATAGCAAAGCAACCGCAACAAAGGCTGTTGTAACCAATATTTTCGGTTTTACAGGTGATGTAAGTCTTACCCCAAAGTGGAAAATTGGTTATACAAGTGGTTATGATTTTAAAAATAAAAAACTTACCGACAATACAAGCATCAGTCTTCACAGAGACTTGCATTGCTGGGACATGGCTTTTTCGTGGACACCCATTGGTCCTTGGCAGCAATATCAATTAAGTATAAATGTTAAAAGCAGTACTTTACAAGATTTGAAAATCTCAAAGCGGAATAATTGGACTGATAGGTTTAGGGGATTCTAAGCTATGAATCGCCTCCTCAACTTTTTCAGGCAGCAAATCTTTCATACAGCGAAAATGCCCTTCGGGGCAAGTCGCAAGCCCTATTTTAGAACAAGGATGACAGGCTAAGTCCTTCATTTCCAAAGAAATATTATCTGCCATATAAGGTGCAAAACCCAAATCTGGCGAGGTGCTGCCCCATAAGGAAATAATTTTCATGCCCAAAGCTGCCGCAATGTGCATAAAACCTGTATCATGTGTCAAAACAAAACGAGTTTGCGACATTAAATATGCCGACTCTAAAAGACTGTGTTTGCCTACACTATTATAGTATGTGCAGTTTAATTGTGAAGTTATCTCCTCCGCCTCCCCTATTTCGGATTTCCCCCCTAATAAAATAACGGGCATATTCAAATTATTCAATAATTGGATAAAATAGGCTGGCAACCATTTTTTTGTTTTATGCGTAGCTCCCAACACAACGCTGTATAAAAAGTTCTTTTTTAAATTTTTAAAAACTTTTATAGTTTTTTTGGTTTCTTCTTCGGATATAAAAAAATCAAGCCCTTTTTTATCATATTTCAATGTAAAACCTGTTTCTCGTTCAAAATTACGGCATGTATCTAAATATCTATCTACAACATGTCTAATTTCTCTGTTTCTCATTTTCCATTTTGTGAACAAATACCTGTCCCAATTTTGTTTTTTAAAAGAAAAAGTAGTTTTCCTTAGACACATTTTTATCCAAAAAGTACGTAAATTATTATGTAAATCGAAGATATAATCAAAATTTATTTTACGTAATTCTTTGATTTTGGCACTTAAATTATCTTTTTCTAATAAATGTATCTCAGACAGATAAGGATTGTAACGTAGCAAATCCTCCATTCCTTTTTTAGTAAAAAAATGGATTTCGGCATCGGGAAAATTATTGCGCAAGGTACGAATCACAGGACTTGTGAGAATAATATCGCCTATCGCACTAAAACGGATAATAAGTATTTTCATGTTTTTTGCTGTAAATTTAAGGTACCAAATTCTTTTTCGATACTCACTAAAATAATTTAGCAGGCATTTCAAGAAGTTACTACTACTTGAAAACACCTGCTAAACAATATTGATTCTTAAAAGTTACTACGAAATTTTTGATAAATTAATACTTCTTCGGCTAAACCAAAGCACTATTAACGATTCAAAATAGTAACTTCCACTCTTCTGTCTAAGTTACTATTATATGCTGGCGAAGTAGCACCTAAAGCATCGGTCAAGATTCTTGAAGCATTTACGCCTTTTGCCACCATATAATTTTTCACATTTTGCGCACGTTTTTCAGAAAGTGCTTTGTTTTGTGCTGCATTGCCATTTGTACTTGCATACCCAATTACTGAACAAAGCAAGCCACCATCTTTTTGCAGTTCGTTTACAATCGCATCTAAGGTTGCGTAGTCTTGACGATTGATAGCAGATGAGCCATTACCAAAATAAACAGATACTCTATTTAAGCCTATATTTACTTGCGAAACATAGGTATTTGTAGTTGTCTGTGTAGGTGTTAGTGCGGGAGAAGGCGTATTCACAATGATAGGTGCGGCAGCAGGTGCAGCAGGTTGTTGAATAATGGTAGGTTGTTTGTTTTCCAAATTGCTCAAACGTCCTGACATCATGTCCAAAGTACGACTCATTTGGTCTAATGTACGATTCATTTGGTCAAGTTGTGCATTATTCATCGGTTGCTGTTGAATGACTTGTGGTGCGGCAGCTTGTTGCGCAGGATTATTGATGATAATCGGCTGCGTTTGTACAGGTGTTTGTGTAGTTGCAGGTTGCTGAATAATAATCGGCTGTTGTTGCGCAGGCTGCTGAATAATCGTGGGTTGCTGTGTACGTAGGCGTTCCATTTCGGCACGCATATATTCCATTTCCGCCCGTAACTTCAACACTTCAGGGTCTTTTGCTGGCGCAGCAGGCGTTTGTTTTGCCATTACCTCCATTTTTGCTGACATCTCATTCACTTGGTCTTGCAATTTCTTTACTTCCCCATTGTTAGACTTGCGCTGACGGCGGAGTTTTTCTTTGTTTTTCTTAGAGTCAGAAACCTCTTTGCGTAAAGCAGAAGCTCCTACTGTATCTCTACGAGCTTCCATTTGTGCCAAACGCAATTCCAAATCATTGATTTTATTGTCTTGTGATTCAATCTCAGCTTCTCTCACCGAATCCATACGCGCTTCTAAATTGGCAATTTTACCCATCAATTCTGCATTATTAGCAGAAGGCTGGGAACTGGAATTATCCAATTTAGTTTTTTCAGTTTTCAAAGCCAGCATTTCATCATTCAAGGACTTCATTGCATTCGCATTTGCGCCCTGCATTGCTTGCATATCTTTGATTTGCTGCTCCATTTCGCCCACACGTTCATCAGGGTTTACGATGGTAGTTGTAGTAGGTGTACCATTTACATTTACCACAACAGGTTGATTTGTATTTGCAGCAGCCATAACAGGCGCAGGTTCAGGCTTGCGATACGGAACTTGACTGTAGTAACGGGGTCCTTTAAATTTACGAAGGCTCATGCCCAGACGATAGCTGATGCCCACGGTTAATGCCCCATAATAATCATTTTGATTATTGGTATTACCTCTAAATTCATGCTCTTTTGTGCTCCAATTTGTTGCATTAGGATTAGAAATATAAGCATGTTGTGGAGAATCATATACTTCTGGATATTTTGCACCGCTTACATCATCAAAATAATCAGAAAATAGATAGCGAGCCGAAGCCTGCAAAGACAAATCCCATCTATCAGACATACGATATTTTACCCCAAGTGCCACAGGAATATTGAGAACCTGTGTAGGATAGGCTTTCCCTTCAGTTTTCCAGTTTGTGGTACGTGTTTCATACGCACCGTCTTGTGCAATTTCCACAGCATTTACGGCATTTGGGTCATTTTGTGCAATGTCCTTTATGCTTCCATCAGTCCAATAGTAATAACGCCCAGCATCTTTTGTATATAAGTCGCCAAAAACAAAGAAACTTGTAACGCCAATTCCTGCGCTCAAATAAGGCGAAAAGCGAGCATTTTTGCGAATCAAAAAGCCATTTGCCGCATTATAAGTAAGAGACACATTTGCATCATAAAACTCTGTACGAAAATTGAGCGAACGAGCAAAGTTAGGATTATCTGTCACCAAATTGCCAGACCAATCTTCCGTTCTATCATTGCCTGTAACATTCCCATACAAACCATTGATACTTAAGGATAAAGCTCCTGAAAGTCTTTTTTCCAACGAAACACCAACTGTACGAGAGTCTAAGGAAGAAAGATTTTTGCCGCTCATAATATCTTTTCTATTGGGCAAAAAATATTTGTGATTCAAATCGCCGAAGTAGGTAGTAACCCCTGTGTGCACGCCCAAAGACCAAGCATACGTATTACGGGTAGCGGCTCCCTGCCCGTAACTATTGCCCACTAAGAGCGAAGTAATAATACCTAGATATATAAATTTACGCATTTGTTAAAAACTAAAAGTTAAAAATTAAAAATTAATAATGGGATATTTAAGAAGTATAAACTGAAAAATAATAACAATAAATATCGTAAAGATGTAGCAAAATATTCTATTATATAAGTACTTGCATATAATTGTTTAGAGAATCATTTTATTAACTAATTGATTAATAAATAGTTAAATTATTATTTCTTCACACTTTATTTTTAATTAGTACTTATTGTTATTTATTTTCAATTATTCATTTTCAACTATTCACTTTTAATTATCTTCTATCACCTAAACCCATCCACAATCTTATTTCAGCACTGATACCAATAAAAGGGCGTACCTGTATGCCTTTTGCATTCAAATTACCTATGCCATTGTTTGAAGCATCTGATTGAAGGAAGGTAGCACCTGCATTGAGACGCAAGAAACGGAACATACGATAACCATACGCAGCATAATAAGGTCTGCCAAAAATAGGTCCCGTCAAAGTATTATCATCTTTATCTTTAAAATTATTGAAGTATGCACCTACTGAAATAGAGGAATTTGACCAAAAGCGATTTGATAACGCCCCATTTCCCAAGGGAAAAGAAAGCCCTGCATATGGCGCACGAGCATAATCTAAATTATTAAGATTTCCGCTTAAATAGGTTGCCCCATAACCTACATTTACTGACAACTCATTACGGGTATGCTCCGTAGGATAATCTGCTGCTTGACGGCTATCTGAACGAATCAACAATTCCGTATTCAATACTTGGTCAATCTCATTGTGTGCCACACCCTGCAATTCGTCCAAACGCTTTTGATACAATTCTGCACGAGCTGTTTGTTTGTCGTCATTCAAAGCTGCAGCTTCACCATACTTCAATTTTCTGCCCATCATAGAACTGATGCTACGTTTTACCACATCTGAAAAACCCGGAAAAATCACTTCACTATCATTGCGATAATAGAAAAAAGCGTCTCTTACAATTGTGTTAATATCGCTCATCACAGCATCCATAGAATTGATGAGTTTTACCGTTTTGCCATTTGTAGAAAAAGACTGTGTAAGATAAGCATCAACTGCTGCATAAATAGATTTGCGCAACTCATCTTTCTCTTCCTTACCAATAGTACGATAGTAATCTACCACTACATCATAGTTCGCATCGCCTTTGAGCTTGTAATTAAACGGCATATTAAAGGTTTCTTGCGTATTACCATAAGCTCGCTTCCATGAGCCTACATAAAGTGGTTTTCTATGATTTCCTTTTGCAGGATAAAGGGAAACCTCCACTCGTTCTACTTTACGGCTGATATTGCCCGAAATCATCAAGTTTTGTTCAGCTTTGAGTGCCTGACCATTGTTGAAATAAGAATTTTGGTAATCAAAAACAGCGGACTCATACTGTGCTTGAACATGCACCGAAGATAGTCCCAATGCAGACATTAGGAGCATTTTAGTAAGATAATTCATTAAAAATAACGTTAAATGATGAATAGATATAAAAGTCAAGAAATTCACTAAATCCTACCTAAATAGATAAAATTTATGCAAATATACAATTATTCATTATACAAAATAGATTTTGGCTATTTTACGTATGTAAACGTCTCTTAGACGTAATATTTCTCTAAAATTGTTTCTCGAATGAGAATATGCAGCCCAGTCCGAATGGCTAAATTCCCTATATATTTCATTATTAACTATTTAATTATTCTGTTTTAGTGATTGATTTTAGTTTGTGTAAAAAACATATTTCCTATTTTTTACATTCTTTTTTTGACAAAAGGAGAAAACTTTATGCCTAAACTATCAAATATAAGAAAAATAAAACTTTTCTATTAATTTTGTGGTTTCACTAGCAAATTTTACCATCAAAGATAACAATATTCCAAATGAAGCATCCCGATACGTTTACACATCGGCATCTCGGTCCTAACGAGCAAGAAGCAGCAGAAATGCTCAAGGTCATAGGCGTTTCGTCTATGGAGCAACTCATTGATGAGACGATTCCTGCAGGAATCCGCATCAATCGTGCGCTTAATATTCCTGAAGCCATGACGGAATATGAATATTTGACAGAATTGCGCAAAACAGCAGCCAAAAATCAGGTTTTTCGTTCTCATATTGGTCTCGGCTATTATGACACGATTACGCCACCTGCGATTTTGCGCAATATTTTTGAAAATCCAGGTTGGTACACACAATATACGCCTTATCAAGCGGAGATTTCACAAGGTCGTATGGAGGCTTTGTTGAATTTTCAAACCATGGTTTCTGACCTTACAGGGCTACCTGTAGCAAATGCCTCTTTGTTAGATGAATCAACGGCTGCTGCAGAAGCTATGTATATGACTTTTAACCACAAAAACCGCAGAGCAAAAGGCGATGATGTGGCAAATGTGATATTGGTTTCTGATAAATGTTTCCCTCAAACCATAGATTTACTTCAAACTCGTGCAGATGGCGTGGGCATTGAAGTAAAGATTTCTGCTAACCTTCACAAAGATTTGACAGACAAGGTATTTGCTGCC